>JBCDHF010000176.1:0-9154 GCA_038750375.1 Cyanobacteria bacterium P01_H01_bin.15 | reverse complement strand
CGGGTGGGAAACAAAATGACGAACAGGGTCGGCTACGTCAAGATCGTGCAGAGCCTCCCTCGCGAGTTCACGGTCTGTAAGTCCAGTCAATTAATCGTATAAATTTAATAAAAACTTGATCAACAAGAGCTGTTGCTCACGTAAGCGATCGTTTCAAAGAGCACAACCCAATCGTTAAACTAAAACGGTTGGACCGCATACCTTTACAGTCGAGCATGACCTCCACCACGTCGCCGAAACTGAATCCGACGGGCGCTTTAGATCCCAACCCCGAGTTACAAGCCAGTGCTGACCGATGGTATGAACTTCCTATTCGAGTTCAGCCTCATCACACCGACTATTCTGGCAACGTCTGGCACGGGCATTATTTGACTTGGTTAGAGACTGCCCGCGTGGAATGTTTGCGCTCTCTCGGCATTGATTTCGCCGACCTCGTGGCGATGGGCTGCGATCTGCCGGTGGTCGAAATGTCCTTGAAATATCATCGATCACTACGCTTGGGTCAAGAAGCGATCGTCAAAACTCGCTTAATTCAGACGAAAGGTGTCCGTATGCATTGGGACTATGCCATTTCACCTCTTGAGAGTAGCGAGCTTTATTTGACCGGTCGAGTCACGTTGGTTGCTGTCGATCGCGAAAAAGGCAAAATCATGCGTAAACTTCCCCCCCGCGTGAGTGAAGCGCTCAATTGGTTCAGCCAACCGACAGACGCTTAACTCACTAATACTTTGTTGCCGCATGTTGGACCCTAATTTGTTTTGCTAGCAACAAAATACCAAGCACCTTGCGACTAACGTTAGAACAGCTAGATCCTTGGCCCATCTTATTGAATAAAGCTCAACGATTTGGCGAAATTCCAACGGTTAAACGTTTGTGGTCAAAGCGAGGTTGTGAGAATGGCGATGTTTGAGCTGGACTACCCAGAAATTGTGATGGCTTTTCAATACCGCGGTTGGCAGATTGAACTGGATCGCACTGAAGATCTTGGCGTTGAAGTATTTTCTGTCTGGGCAAATAACGAACGAGGCAGTGCCGTTGCCGTTCCTTTTGCGATGACTCGCAAAGATGCCATCAAAAAAGCCAAACGCTGGGTTGATGGCCGTTTACTTGGAATCGATTGCTCAAAATCGTAAAATTCTGAGCCGCCCCACTGGAGCCGCCATCACTTTTATAGAGGGGCAGTAGTCGCATACAAAAAATGCACACAGTCATCGAATAAAGCCGAAGTTCCTGAGCTTGGCTTACATTCGCCAGTTCCAAGCCTTAGATTTTCAGAGAAAAATTCTTTTTTTGTGATCACAAATCTAGCAAAGGCAGACAAATATGTTCAACAGCAGCCGTGCATGAAGAAGCGATTCTTCAGCCTGCCGCGTTGCCGCAAGAGTATAGCTGTCGCCAGATCGCTTAGAACACTTCTGATTTTGAGTCACCAAATTTTCAAGGGTTCTGGCACACAGCCGCCCCCTGATAAAAGATGACGACTGCCATGCCAAATAGGTAGCAAATAACAAAATTCGCAAATAGGCTATGTTACTATCTGGGAAAAAATACCCCCGCGACGCTAATGGGCAAGGTTCTGGTGCTGAATGCCTCCTACGAACCGCTCAACATCACCAGTTGGCGGCGAGCAGTTGTACTACTGCTAAAAGGCAAGGCGGAACAGCTTGAACATAATGGCAAGCTACTCTTTGCAAATTTTCACCTACCAACGGTTATCCGTCTTCGGTACTACGTCCGTGTCCCTTATAAAGAGATTCCGCTGACGCGTCGCAACCTTCTAGAGCGAGATCATCAAACCTGTCAGTATTGCGGCTATCGGGGAGATCAGCTTACGCTCGATCACATTATTCCCCGCTCCCGTGGCGGAGGCGATTCCTGGGAAAATCTCGTGGCTGCCTGCGTTCGCTGCAATGTCAAAAAAGGAAGTCGGACTCCCGAAGAAGCCAAGATGAAGCTTACGTCTAAGCCTCGACGACCCCACAGCAGTCTGCATTTTGAACTGATTAAGCATACGAAAGGAGAACACAACCAAGAATGGCGCAAGTATGTGATCGGGATTAGTTAGCGTATCATCTGATTGCCACTTTTTTGGACATTTAACTCATTCTTTGCGGCTCTAACCTTGAGACGGCTTATTCGCTGGTAGAGTCTTTTTTTTGGCCTGTTCTGGGTTCGGCGTCAACCCCCAAACACCCAGCATGACCAACCCATAGCTGAAGAGTGCAACCCCAGTCGGCTGGTCTCCATCGCCTAACCAGTCGAACAAAACGCCAAACGCCAGGGAAGAGCGTTTAGTGCCGGTCACTAGGGCTGCGGTAATTAAGGCAAATGCCCGCGTCATCAAAAGCTGTGCAAACAGCCCGCTTAAACCAACACCGCCTAATAGGGCCCATTCCAATCCCTGAGGACTGTGCCAAGGGGGAGAGGGTATGACAAAGACCAACACCAAAACAGCACAGTTGAATAAAAAAACGATGAGGGCGGGAGAGAAATAGGGCGCAGCCTGCCGCAAGGAAAGTAGCGCGATCCCGGCCATAAAAGCGCCGACGATACCCACAGCCAAAACCTCATTTGGCAAGGATTCAGGGCTAGACCAGCTCAGCCACAACGTTCCTAGAATTGTCAGCATCAAGCCGCCCTGTTGCCATTTTGTCAAGGTTTCCCCAAAGACTATCCAAGCAAACCCGGCCACAAAGAGCGGGGTCAATTCCCCTAATATGCGCGCATTGCCCACCGATGTGCGACCCAAGGTCCAAAACAGACAGTACAGAGAACAGGCGCCCGCGATCGCACGAACCCCTAAAAAACCGATAGCCGGAGACCAGCGCCACTGCTTCAAGGGACGCCAAGGAACCCAGGGCAACAGCAATACGGCATTAGACAAGGCCCGAGCCAAGACAATTTCACTGGTGGGAAAGGTGTTTGATGCCCGGTGAATCAGATAGCCCATCGCACCGAACCAAAAACCTGCCGCCAAACTGTACCAATAGCCGCGTTGGGCGGGACTTTGCATAGTCAAAATAAACGTCTCACTTTACGCTCGTGTTCGGGACAAAAAAGCCGTATAGTCTTGGGCGGGGAACTAGCCAGGATTCATTGCCCTGAACCTTATCAAAGTGCCCCCATCTCGCATTGCCTAGGAATCTCTTTAGATTTGCGCCAAACTAAGGCAAACTAGGTATGATTACCGCATATTAACTTTTGTTAAATAAAAATACCCTAGCGCATATGAAACCCGGGATTTCGCAGGATCAAGTCGGTTTAATCGTTAATAACCAGCACCATGAACCCTTTTCAGTGTTGGGTCCCCATCCCCACGAAAATAATGGCGGTCCGGCAAAAGCTTGGACTGTTCGGGTTTATGTGCCCGATGCCGATGCGGTCACTGTGCAATGTCAGCAGCAAGAGTACCCCATGTCTTCCTGCTATCATCCCAATTTCTTTGTGTGCGATATTCCCGTTGCTGAACTAGGCACCTATACGCTGCTCGTGACAAAAGGTGATCGCAAACTCAAACAGTATGATCCCTACGCGTTTAAGCCAAAAGTTCTAACCGACTTTGATATTCATCTGTTTGGCGAAGGCAACCATCACAAAATCTACGATAAGCTTGGCAGTCATCCGGCAACGGTCGATGGAGTTACAGGAGTCTATTTTGCAGTTTGGGCGCCAAATGCTCGCAACGCCTCAGTAATCGGCGATTTCAACAATTGGGATGGCCGCTATCACCAAATGTGCAAGCGTCCTGGCGGGGTATGGGAACTCTTTATCCCCGAACTGAAAGTAGGAAGTCACTATAAGTACGAGATCAAAAACTGGGAGGGCCACATCTACGAAAAGTCCGACCCCTTTGGTTTTTATCAAGAAGTACGACCCAAAACAGCCTCTATTGTGGCGGAGCTGGACAACTATGTCTGGGGCGACCAAGCGTGGCTAGAAAACCGGCGGAATACAGCCCCCCTTTCTCAGCCAGTATCTGTATATGAAGTTCATTTGGGCTCTTGGCTTCACGCCAACGTTGAAGAACCCGCTCAATATTTAGCAGGAGAAGGCACGCCGGTTAATCCATCAGAACTAAAACCCGGAGCACGCTACCTCACTTATTACGAGCTCGCCCAACGGCTCATTCCCTACGTTAAGGAGTTGGGCTACACCCACAT
The DNA here is from genome assembly GCA_038750375.1 of Cyanobacteria bacterium P01_H01_bin.15. GTDB lineage: Bacteria > Cyanobacteriota > Cyanobacteriia > Cyanobacteriales > JAAUTE01 > JAAUTE01. The sequence goes on along the minus strand of JBCDHF010000176.1, from coordinate 4,994 downwards.
CGAAATGCTACCGATTGCAGAGCACCCTTTTGATGGTTCTTGGGGATATCAAGTCGCGGGCTACTACGCCCCAACGTCTCGCTTTGGCACGCCCGAAGACTTCATGTATTTTGTGGATCAATGCCATCAGAATGGTATTGGCGTAATTGTGGACTGGGTTCCCGGTCACTTCCCCAAAGATGGACACGGGCTCGCCTTTTTTGATGGCACTCACCTGTTTGAACATGCCGATCCGCGAAAAGGAGAACATAAAGAATGGGGCACCCTCGTTTTTAACTACGGTCGGAATGAGGTCCGCAACTTCTTAGTTGCCAACGCACTATTTTGGTTTGATAAGTATCATATTGACGGAATTCGCGTTGATGCAGTTGCATCGATGCTCTACAACGATTACTGCCGCGAGCCGGGAGAATGGCTGCCCAATGAATATGGCGGACGAGAGAACTTAGAAGCGGCTGACTTTTTGCGTCAAGTCAACAGCATTTTATTTGACTATTATCCGGGTATCTTATCCATTGCTGAAGAATCGACGGCTTGGCCCATGGTTTCTTGGCCGACCTATGTCGGCGGATTAGGTTTCAATCTCAAGTGGAATATGGGTTGGATGCACGACATGTTGGATTATTTCAATATGGATCCGTGGTTCCGCCAATTCCATCAAAACAACATCACGTTTAGTATTTGGTATCACCACAGTGAAAACTATATGTTGGCACTATCCCATGATGAAGTAGTGCATGGGAAAAGCAATATTATCGGTAAGATGCCGGGGGATGAATGGCAAAAAATGGCCAACATCCGGGCTCTCTTTACCTATATGTTTGCCCATCCTGGCAAGAAAACCATGTTTATGAGCATGGAGTTTGGGCAGTGGGGTGAATGGAATGTCTGGGCAGATTTAGAGTGGCATCTGCTGCAGTATGAACCGCACAAAGCGTTGAAGCGATTTTTCACCAGTTTGAATGCTCTCTACCGGTCTGAGCCTGCTCTCTACAGTCAAGACTTTGATGAACCCGGTTTTGAGTGGATCGACTGTAGCGATAATCGACACAGTGTAGTGTCCCTAGTTCGTCGTGCTAAGGATTCCGATGAGTTTATTGTGGCGGTCTGCAACTTTACGCCACAGCCTCACAGTCACTATCGCGTGGGCGTGCCGGAGCCCGGCTATTACGTCGAGCTATTTAATAGCGACGCCCGAGAATTTGGGGGCACTAACATGGGGAATTTAGGCGGTAAATGGACCGATGAATGGTCCTATCACAATCGCCCTTATTCTTTAGATCTCTGTTTGCCACCGCTGGGTGTTTTGATGCTGAAACTGGGTGAGGCATCCAAACTCCCGGAGGAATCTACGTCTGCAACCACGGCAAAATCGGATAGCTAGGTCCAATCAAAAACCAGTTTTTGAGCAGCAATTTGCTCGTCGATGAATTCGCGAATGAGGGCTAATTCATCGACACTTACCTTGCCGTCTTCCCAGACCAGATGACGGATATTGGCAATCTCATCACGGGTTAAGCGTCCGTCTGCAATTGCAAGTTCAAGGTAATCGCGGAGTTTAGCGAGTTGGGCTTGTTCTTCGTTAGTGATGGGGGCGGCTTGGGGACGTTCAATATTCATCGAGCAGAATCCTCTCTGACTAAGGGCGGGACAATCAATCAACCGGGCCTAACTCACAAAATCGAGGAGTCTGACTGTCTGCATGGATACAGATATTGTCAGGTAAGCGAACTCAATTGGAACTAAACCCTTAGTGCCAACATAACGACTAGATTCGAGCTTTTCTGGGTAGGTTAAGACTTTCTTTGGAACACTCAACAGAAGTCTACAAACTCAAACCCCAGAGCAGTAGAGGCGCCAGCGCTAGCGCTGGCAAAAATGACGCAACCCGAATTTCCGTCAGTTTTAGTAAATTGATGCCAATACCAATAATCATCAAACCGCCTACGCCAGTCATAATCATGACGCGCGGGTCCGTGGCTGGATCAGGTAAACTCTCACTCCAAAGACCGGCAGCCCAAGAGAGACTGCCTTGATAGATCAGTAGAGACAGAGCGGAAAAGCCAACCCCCACCCCATAGCTGCTAGTTAAGACGAGGGCTGCAATGCCATCCATCGTGGATTTGAGGACGAGCAAGGTGTTATCGCCACTAATGCCATTTTCCAGGCTGCCAATCAGCGCCATCGGACCGACGCAAAACAACAAGCTAGCAGCGACAAAGCCTTCGGTAAAGCGACCTTGACCTTGAAATTTACGTTTAAGCCAGCTGCCGATTTCGGCTAAACGATCTTCAATTCGCAGAGCTTCACCAAGCGCACCGCCGACAACCAGCGCCAGCAGTCCCAATAACCCGCCGGGAATCTCTCGAACGCTGACTTGATTTAGAGTGCTAGCTAACGTAATACCTAGCCATAGGGTTAAGAGCCCAATGCCTTGGCTAATGGTTTGTAAGTAAGTTGCTGCCAGTCGCCGGTTAAGCAATAGCCCCAAACCGGTTCCAAACAGCACCGTAGCGAAATTGATCCAGGTACCGCTAGTTTGCGCCCAAAAAGATAAGGGCATTTAGCTTTCGCCGTTACTCAGAAGTTCCGCGATCGCCGTTTGTTCTAAAGGGCGATCGGTAGAAATAGATTGACGGGCATCGGTAATTAGCCAATCGAGGGCGGCCGCTTGGACATCAATCGCAGCACCGTTTTTATCGACACAGTATCGACCAAAGACCAACTTATCTAGCAGACGAACCCCTGGACCCAGGCGAGAATATTCAAAAATCACGCTGTTGCTGACCATTGCCCCTTCACAAATCCAACAGCTATTGCCAATGGCGGTGGGACCGACAATTTTGGCGCCGTCTTCGATCCGCGTCATCGCACCAATGTAAACGGGGCCAGTGATATCGACTTTATCCCAATTGACCGCCACATTAATACCGGTGTAGACGCCAGGTTTCACCTGTTTACCGGGAATCTGCACGTTTTTAATTTCGCCGGACAGTACACCACGAATGGCATCCCAATAGTCAGGGACTTTACCAATATCGACCCATTCAAAATTCATGGATTTAGCATAAAAGGGCGCACCTTTTTCGACAAGCGTGGGAAACAAGTCGCCACCGATGTCAAATTTTTCCCCGGAGGGAATGTAGTTCATAATTTCGGGTTCAAAGATGTAAATCCCGGTATTGATTTCGGTACTGAGGGCTTCTTCGACCGACGGCTTTTCTTGAAAGGATTTAATTCGATCATCTTCATCGGTCACCACCACGCCGTAGCTAGGTACCTGATCTTTCGGGACTGATTTGGTAATGATGGTTGCGATCGCCCCTTTTTCTTTATGCCATCTCACCGCAGTGGTGAGATCCAAATCGATTAAGGCATCGCCACATAAGACGACAAAGGTATCGTCGAAAAATGGACTAAAGTCTTGAATTTTACGCAGACCGCCCGCTGACCCCAGAGCTTCACCGACGAGTTCGCCGTCCACAATCCGCCCTTCAAAGGAATAGCCAATTTGCACCCCGAAGCGCTGACCGTCCCGGAAATAGCCTTCAATTTCTTCAGCGAGGTGACTGACATTGACCATGACCTCGTTAAAACCATGATTCCGCAAAAGCTCCAGCAAAAATTCCATCACCGGCTTCTGCAAAATTGGAATCATCGGCTTGGGAATGGTGTGGGTGATCGGCCGTACCCGCGTACCTTTTCCGGCCGCCAAAATCATGGCTTTCATGAACTACAGTTACCTCGTTGGACTCAACTTCAGGATCTTGAGCGAACTGCGCCAAAACTCACGTTGTATTGGGACCGTCGATGGGCCAAGATCAATACCAATCGATTGATTGAGCAGTTTCGTTAAGTATGTTTAAGTGTCGCCTATGAGGCTAATTCCTGTCTAGCCAAGGAGCGAATTGTTAGATCTTGGTAGAATTCCTGCTGCTCTAACTCCACTTTGGACTGGGACGACAGCAACAGTAGCGCCCAAAATACCCCCACGCGATCACTTTTCGCCGAGTGAATTTCGGTAATCTGCGGTCGCGATCGCCATAGGGTCACCAATTCTTCGATGGTCATCACGGGTGACAGTTGGCTGACATGATTAGCGAGAAACGCTTCGAGCTGCAGCGCTGTTTCTGTCAGATTTTCGTTATGGGCAAGGGCATTAATATGTCGGACAGCTTCGCGGCGACTATATTGACGAGGCGCTTTTTTCTTGGGAGTCGGTTTGGGTCGCTCTTCCATTTCAGCGGCGAGCTGCTGAATTTGGGCAATCAGTTCAGTCAGAGTCACCCGACGTTTCCGAGGCGGAGGGGCGGCGGAGCGCCGTCGGAGAAGCTGTTCCGGATTCGGCGGCAAGAGCGGCACCAGGGTTTCGGGGTCGAGCAGGGGCTCGTCAGATTCAATAATGTCTGACTCTAGTTCATCAGCTTCAGCTTGAACTTGCTCTAAGTTTTGGGCTTTAAGCAGCACCAACATAGCGGCCCACAAGAATGCTTGACCGGATCGAGGTAAATCGCTTTCTTGAGCGCTGACGTCATGATTAATGCCGATATCCAGCAAAAAGCGATCGATGACATCAATCACCTGCACATCCCAAGGATCAATTTCGCCGCGATGCGCCAAATCAATCAGGGTTGAAATCGCATAGTCTGCTGTTGCGTTCATCAGCCACCCATCTATTTGCTTGCACAATCAAGATGCCGGAGTTAGTGGAACATTTGTTCCTCAGAATCTTAACGACTGTTCTCGGGTGTAAGGCCGATAGAGGAACAAGGTATCACTCTGTCACCAGGATTCCCTCTGGCAAAGTCATGCCTACCTCGATACTCTTAGACCATTACAATGACCGACTCAAACGACCTTAAGCGATCGTCTTCTGTGATTGTGCCCAACGATGATTTAGACGTTAATTTTTTTTAAATGCCCCGCAAATCCGGCGCCAGAAAATGTAGATAGAGGATATAAACAAAAGCTCAGAACTTTTGGAAGTTCATCTG
>JBCDHF010000175.1:0-9277 GCA_038750375.1 Cyanobacteria bacterium P01_H01_bin.15 | reverse complement strand
GCCTTCTGGATAAACAAGGAGAATCGGTCCAGCACTACAGATCCTAAGACAGTTAGCTTTAGTGCGCAGTACACACTGCGGCATATTTCCCCCAGGTCGATCCAATCCTAATTCCTTCAAGCGCTTTTTAAGATAGTCCCAAGCAGTCAAAGTCAGTTGTTTGTCACAACATTTGGGTTTTGTCGGGTCTGCACACAGCAATAAATGGTGAGTCGCTTCATTAATACCAAGAGACTCAGCCATTCGACCAGTCGCGGAGGGTTGTGAGGACATAAGCGTGAAAAATCATTGACAGAGACGGACAAGTCAAAATCTACTTAGCATAAATTGACGATCGCAGATTGGCTCGTATAGCAGCCACCCCTTTATAAAGTTGGTGACTACGTTTCAGAACGCGGTTAAATAAAGCCATTCAGAATCAGAAATGTCCTAAGGCCTTTGGTGAGGGCTATATTTTCATTTTTAAAATCATTGAACTAGAAATCCTATAGGTTATGAAACAACCAAGTCCTAAATAAGATAGCAATCCCCAAGATTGATCGGACTAGTTAGCGGCCAAGAGTTCTTGCAACTGCGCTTCGTTAAGCAGTGTAATGCCTAATTTTTCCGCTTTTGCCAGTTTAGAGCCAGGGTCATCGCCAACTACAACATAATGCGTTTTTTTACTCACACTGCCAGTAATGCGTCCGCCCTGGGCCTCGATTAAACTTTTAGCATCATTCCGACTCAAAGCCGGTAAGGTACCTGTCAGAACAAAAATTTTACCGGCTAAAGGCTTAGCCGGAGCAAAGGATTGATTCGATTCAGCACTAGCAAATTGTAAGCCGACCTGTTGCAGTTGCTCGATCAAACTCTGATTGGCGGGAATCCGAAACCATTCGTGAACTGATTGGGCAATTTCAACCCCAATCCCGAAAACGGCTTCTAATACTGAAACATTAGCCTCTGCTAACGCCTCAACAGACGTAAATTCGGTGGTCAAAATACGCGCATTGACGCTGCCCACATAACGAATACCTAAGCCATACAAAACCCGCGACCAAGGCTGTTGTTTTGAATCTGCGAGCGCAGACAATAAATTCTGCGCTGATTTAGGACCTAAACGCTCCAGACTGGCTAGCGTATTCGGTTCTAGCCGGTAAAGATCCGCCACAGAGTGAACCAAACCCGTTTCGAGCAGTAAGGAAGACACTTTTTCGCCTAAACCGCGAATATCGAGAGCATCCCGAGAGGCCCAATGAATCAGGCTTCCTCGCAAAATAGCAGGACAAGAGTTGTTTACACAACGCATTACCGCTTCATCTGGCGGCTGGATGGCCGGCTGCCCACATTCAGGACAACGCTCAGGCAGCTGATAAATTTCAGTCCCGACCGGTCTAAGTTCCGGCAAGACCCGCACCACTTCAGGAATGATTTCTCCGGCTTTACGCACCACTACCGTGTCACCGACGCGGATATCTAATTCTTGAATACGATCACGATTATGCAACGTCGCCCGCTGAACAGTCGTTCCTGCCAAACGCACGGGTTTCATGATCGCCATGGGAGTAATCGCACCCGTACGACCTACATTGACTGTAATCGCTTTGACTACCGTTGGCGCTTCATCCGCAGGATATTTAAGTGCGATCGCCCAACGTGGAAATTTTTGCGTGAAACCCAGGGCCGATTGCAACGCCAGATCGTTGAGCTTAACCACAACGCCATCTGTTAGGTAAGGCAGGTTTTTACGCTCCGTCTCCCACCGTTCAAAATAGACCTGCACCGCCGCCAACGAGTCACAACGTTGGCGATGCGGGTTGACTAGAAACCCCAGCGCTTCAAGTCGCTCCAGAACCACCCACTGGCTGTGAGGAATGGTTGGGGTGAAATGACTGAGCTGAGCTTCGGCTGGAAAATGAGCACTGTATGCAAAAAACTGCAGTCGACGCTGACTGACCACCTGGGGATTTAGTTGTCGCAGAGTACCGGCGGCTGCATTACGAGGATTTGCAAACAAGTTTTCGCCTTCAGCTTCGCGCTCAAGGTTCAGACGATTAAATTCCGCTAGCGGCATAAAAGCTTCCCCCCGAACCTCCAAAATATCGGGAGGCTCATCGGTTTGAAGTCGCAACGGTACGGAATGCAAAGTACGCACATTCTGAGTAATGTCTTCGCCGGTCACCCCGTCTCCTCGAGTTGCCGCTCGTATCAGAACGCCTTGCTCGTAGGTCAGAGCTAGCGCCGAACCATCAATTTTGAGTTCACAGACGTAGCTAGCTTCCGCTTGCTCGGACACTAACTTTTGCCAGCGCTCAGCCCAGCGTTGCAGTTCTTCTGTATTAAACGCATTCTCTAAGCTATGGAGCGCAATATTATGACGCACCGAGGTGAAACGCGCTGCTGGAGTAGCCCCCACTCGTTGAGTCGGACTATCTAACGTCAACAGTTGTGGAAACTGCTGCTCTAGCCCAGTTAGCTCGCGATAAAGCTGGTCATAAACTGCATCCGGCAGAATCGGCTCATCGAGGACATAGTAAGCATAATTAGCGCGATGTAGCTGCTGCCGCAGTTGAACAGCGCGAGCACGATCACGAACAGTCGGTGTCGCCACAAATTTTCAGCTCAACAACTTAAATCCACAACAGGGGCAGCCTTAAGCAACAGCAGAACTATCCGGCTGATTTAATTTAGCCACTTCTTCACTAAGGATAGCTACGGTTTTACGAATCTGAGCTTCGGTATGGTCACATGTTATGAAAAACCGCAATCGAGCAGAGCCTTTCGGTACCGACGGATAAATCATAAAAGGGACGTTAATGCCGCGAACAAATAACTGCCGAGAAAGCTGCACCGATTTCAAATCGTCCCCCACAATGATGGGAATAACCGGGGAATCATAACTAGTGCCCGTATTGAGATCTTGCTCTTGAGCCAAGGTCAAAAAGAGTCGAGAACGATCACGCAGACGAGCGACTCGTTCCGGTTCGGCTTTCAAGGTGCGAATTGCGGCCAATGTAGCTGCTGCATTCGGGGGAGAAATCCCCACGCTAAAGACAAAACCAGGCGCTGTATATTTCAAATAATCAACAATGGCTTTAGAGCCCGCAATATAGCCACCACAGCTGGCCAGAGACTTGCTGAGAGTCCCCATCCAAAGATCTACGTCGGCTGGGTTAATGCCAAAATACTCGCTAATGCCGCGACCTGTTGCCCCCAAAACGCCGATGGAATGGGCCTCATCGACCATTAAATAGGTTTGATAGCGCTTTTTAAGTTCGATGAAGCGAGGAAGATCGGGAATATCCCCGTCGGTACTATAAACGCCTTCAATAACGATTAGTACGCGTCGATAATTTTGACGGCGATCCGCGAGCAACGCTTCCAAGGCATTCCAATCATTGTGCGGAAACGTAAGTAAAGAAGCACCAGACTGTTGACAGCCCTGCAAAATACTATTGTGTGACAGGCCGTCATACACAATCAAATCACCGGTCCCAAATAAATGAGAGATGGTCGTCACGTTGGTAGCATGACCACCGACCAAAACGATGGCGTCTTCCGTGCCAATAAAACTAGCAATTTCCTGCTCCAACTCCCGATGCAGCGGCTTTTCTCCAGAAATCAAGCGACTTGCCGAAACAGACGTGCCATATTGCGAGATCGCATTCACGGCAGCCTTAGAAACCGCCGGATCGCCAGACATGCCCACGTAGTTATAAGTAGCAAAATTAATCAATTCGCGACCGTCAATTTGAGTCGTGTTATTGACGATACCCGACTGCGGCTGAAAGAAAGGATTTCCCAGCCCAGACTGTTCAAGTTGTTGCAAGCGTCCCTGAAGTTCTTGATACTCAGGCGACAGTTCAAAAGTGTAATGTTCTTCGGGAATCTCATCTAAATCCACAGCGGAAGGGCGATGAGGACTCATCGCACTCGCAATATCAGCGGGCGCATTTCCCAAATACTCCGCCAACGCAGAAAGCGTTGGATAATCCCAAAGCAAGGTCGGGGGCAAACGCCGTCCTAGAAAAGTTTCTAGCTCACCCGACAAATTGACCGCTTCCACGGAATCAAGACCGTATTCCGTCAGATCTTCATCCGGATCGATGTCTTGCGACTCCAACTCCAAACGTTGGGAAAGCTGTTCGACAAGCCATGCATGAATGGCCTCTTCCGTCGGGGTACTAGCCAATAAAGGGGAGGCAATTTTGCCATTACCATTACTGTTAGAAAATGACGCCAGTGCACTGGCCCCGTTAGACGACGGGTTGACCATGGTCATGCGTTGCTCCTCCACCACTAAAAACAAACTGACCGAATATTTGTAGTTTTAATACAAAAACTGACTAGAAACTGCTTAAGCTTCAATAGATTTGCTAAAACAAACAATTTTGGAATTCAATTTAGCGGGATTTGATTTGTCCCTTGGGATTATCTGGCCAGTTTTGGAACTGAACCCCCTTAATTCAGCTTACGAAAGCGATTTCAATGACGTCTTCAGAGCTCGACTGGATCCATAAATATCAAAATAATTCACAGACTGACTTGTTTTTATCCTCTGATTGGCTGTTCTCTGGCATGAAGTTAGGGTGTGGTGCCAGAATTTAAACAACGGACTCCGGATTAGTCTGACACAGGCCAAAACAATTGCAAACTCCCTTCACGGAACGCATCCCGACAAATATGGCGTTGAATTTTACCGCTTGAAGTTTTCGGCATCGCGCTGGGCTTCAGAAAACGAACGGCAAAAACTTGAAGATCATGATTTTTAGTGATTGCACGCCGGATCTTTTTCTCCAGAGTGGCTTGATCACCAGGTTGCGCAGCATCATCTGAGTAGTGCCGCTCAATTTCAGCCACAACAACTAGCCGTTCTTCACCGCTGATATCAGTAGAAAATGCGGCACAGGCATGCGGTCGCAAGCGCGGGTGACATTGCTCGACAGTTCGCTCAATATCTTGAGGATAGTAGTTAGCGCCGTTGATAATAATGACGTCTTTGAGGCGTCCGGTAATAAAGACTTCGGCTTGGTGAATAAAGCCCAGATCTCCAGTCCGTAGAAACTTTTCTCCAGTACCGTCCGCCAACTCTCCACCAAAAGTCTTGGCAGTTTCTGACGGATTACTCCAGTAGCCGCGGGCGATACTCGCCCCAGACAACCAAATTTCCCCTATTTCGCCGTCTTGGCAAGGCCGTCGAGACTCCGGATTAACAATCAACAAGGTTTGACCCGTAAGGCCCTGTCCACATCCCACCACCATGCGGGCACGCTCAGGATCTGATGTGGGCAAAGCGCGATCACGACGTAAGGCTTCCTTATCTAAGGACTTAGCAATCAATCCCGTATTCTTGCGTCTGCCAGAAACAATCAAGGTGGCCTCCGCCATACCGTAGCAAGGATAAAATGCATCCTGCCGAAAACCGCAAGGGGAAAAACGCTGGCTAAATTTTTGAACCGCCTGAAAATTAATCGGCTCAGCACCATTAAACGCTAAATCCCAACAGTGGAGATCTAATTCTTCGATGTCGGCGGGATTTATCTTACGAACGCACAAATCATAGGCAAAATTAGGTCCACCGCTGGTCGTTGCACGAAACCGACTAATCGCTTGCAACCACCGTACAGGTCTCTGCAAAAACATGAGCGGAGACATCAGCACCACGGGGAAACCCACAAACAAGGGTTGGAGGATACCGCCCACCAAACCCATGTCATGGTAAGGCGGAAGCCAGATAACACCGCGGCTCTCTGGCGAATGCTGAAAAGCCTGTTCAATTAGCTGGAGATTATGACAAAGGTTTGCATGGGTGATCATGACTCCCTTGGGACTCGCCGTTGAACCGGACGTGTATTGCAGCAGTGCAATCTGGTCAGGCGCGGGAGAAAAATCCAATGGCGCAGTCAATGTATCGGGCAGACTGTCAGTAGCCAACCAGTGTAGTGATTTCAGTTCTGGAGCTTGATCGAGGCGACGCTGCAAAGTACTCAACACCGGATCAACGGTCAACGCAACGGTAGCGTCAGCATCGGTCACAATACGCTGCAGGCGCTCCAAAGAGCGATTTGGGCGAGGAGGATAGGCGGGTACCGCAATCACACCGGCCTCCAAGCAGCCAAAAAATGCAGAAATAAATCCCAAACCCGGCGGATAAATTAACAACACCCGCTCGCCGGGAGCACAAACATTACGCAGATAGGTCGCGATAGTTCGGACTTTCCGTCCGAGTTCACCATAGGTTAATTCTTCCGTGGCGGTCTCACCATCCAGCAGAAAGGTATAGGCTGTGCGCTGGGACTGAGCCGCACTACGGTAGTGAAGACAGTCAACAAGAGTTTTAACGGGAGTTTGCTGCGCGGTTGATATCATTCACTCTGTGGCGAGATGATTACAGTTAGTTAAGTTTACAGCATGATCATCGCCCCACTATTGCGGTGAAATTCACGAAGGAAACTCTGATATCGCTGCACAATATGAGTCTTATAGTCTTCGCCAGATCGCTTAGGACACTTCTGATTTAGAGTTGCCGAATTGAAAAGCGTTCTGACGCGCAACCCCGCCCTTATCAAGGCGGCAGTTGCGATAAAAACTGTAACAGCCCTCTCCAACCCAAACTTAAATCATCAGGGAGTTAGGCACAGACTACCCTGGTGTGGACTGCATTCGCTCAAATGCAGTTCCTAGCGGAGATCTGCGATCACTTTATTTTCCAATAACATTTCATCGGTCAGTAAGTCTTCAATAGTGACTCGCAAGCGGCGCTCATCATCCACGGAAAAGAGCAGTTTGAGCCGATCTTGACCCGGAAATCCAGGCGGATTAAGAGGCGCAAGCGTTCGCCCTTGTTCCGTATCGTTTAAAGTCTGAACAGCGGGAGCGGCTTGAGTTAGGGTTCGGGTGACAAGTCGACTACCATCGAAATAGACTTCAGTCTGATTGCTCTGACTACCCAATTCGCCCAAGATCAGTTCTAAAGAAGGTTGCCCAGACTGGGAAGCACCCAAAACCAGCTCCACAGGTTCCTCGGTAGGATAGGGCTGCCCTTCTCGAATAATCGGATGCCATTGATGTCGCTGCTCTCGCTGGCTCCAATAGCGAATGCCATAGCTGTGGTATAGAAAATCTTTGACAGTTAGTCCACGACTCAGGCTCAGAGCACCCGTTGCGATCGCCGAAAAGGGTTTTTCAGCTTTAATCTTGTTCGGGGAGAATTCTTGGCTCAGCCAGTTGCGTACAGCTGGGATTTGAGTTGTACCACCGACGAGAAGTACCGCGTCGATGTCAGTTTTCGTCGTACCGTTACGTTCTCCTTGTTGACAGGTTTGCTGCAAATAGGCGTTAAGCTGCTCAAAAAAACCGCGCTCACGCAGGATCTGTTCAAACTCCAAACGCGTCAAAGAAAGTTCCAGCGTTTCAAGGGTTTCTTCATTGAAGAAAACTTCTTCAGCCTGAGTTGCTTGCGACAGTCCAATTTTAAGGCGTTCACAAAGACGCAGCGTAAACGGCGTGCGCGGCAAACCATTGTGATCACAGAAATAATCAAGCAGCCAGTTGTCGATGTCGCTGCCGCCCAAATTACCGCCAGCTTTACCAAGAACCCTGGCTAATTTAGGCTTTTGAGCAGAAGTTTTACCCAAAACATTACTGCCCAGCTTGAGCAGAAAACCCGGATTGTTGAGAGCCGCTTCCAATTTAACGAGAGCAAAATCAACGGTCCCGCCGCCAAAATCAACCACGAGAATAGAACCACCTGCTTGCCCATAGCCCAGAGCAGCGGCGGTCGGCTCATCCACCAGTTGCACGCGCTCGACACACCAACCAGCGCAAGCCTCGGTCAGCCAGTTGCGATAAGGCTCAAAGCTATCCACCGGCACAGTCAAAATTAAATTATCGGGACGGGAGTTTCCGGCGGCTTGCCAACTGTTCAAGATGCCATTCAAAAACCACTGTCCCAAGCGTTCAAAATTTAACGGTTGGCGATCAAGCTCCGGTAAAAAACCCTGAATTTCTGCCCCAATGCCCCGCTTGAAATTACAAAAAAAGCGAGAGTCTTGCGCCGTATCAAATCCGCGATCACGAACAGATTGACCCATTAAAAGTTTTGGTTCAGACGCATTCTCGACGTAAACCAAACTTGGAATCAGCGGTGGCGAGTCATTCGCAACAAGCTGGGAAAGTTCAGGCAAAGCAACCAAGTCCCCTGATTCAGTGGTTGCATTCCAGACGGCTAAGACCGTATTGCTAGTGCCAAAGTCTAGGGCGAGAGTTGTCATGGAACGAGGATTGAACAATCAAGATTTATTTACCTTAATTTAGACGCTTCAGGTCGAGATGATAGCGATAGAGGGCCACCGGTCGCCCCCCTGCATCAAAAAAATTAGGATCTTGGGGAGACAGATAAATGGCAGTCACTTGGTCTGCCTGAATCTGCCCGGTCATGATTTGACGATAACCCGTCGTAGTTTCGACTTGGTTGAGGTAAATCGAGGTCCGGCGTTGACCGCGAAACTGTTGCTGCGTTAGCTCGCTACTTATAAACTCCCTGGCAGATGGGGTTTCTGACGCACGAGCAGTCACGGTTGAAACAAGAACTTGTTGATCTGCCAGCTCTGTTAACTGACGATTAGGATTAGCAGGATCAACCTTTACCTTACGTACGCCCGACTCCCCTAAATACGCTCGCGCAATGCGCAGACCATTAAATGCGCGATCACTCACCACAGGCAACTGTGAACCAAACACAGACGGTAAAACTCCTGTTTTCAAACCCTGGCTGGTCGGACGAAAACGAACTTCAAACGAGACCGGTTCTTCGAGATATTGCTCGTTTTGTTGAAAACCCGGCGTCACAATCTCAGGCGCCAACGGGGCAATTTGAGTTTTAAGAACACTGCGAACCCGCCAAGTACCTTCGAACCAATCGGGATAAATCAAATCTCCAACGGCGATATCCAAAGAGGGCTTTCCGGACCACAGGGGAAACATCGCCAGCCGTTCGCTAAGTTCACCCGCTTGAGCAATCGGCATCCAAGTCAGCCAACACATTACACAGCTGAGAATTATCCAACAGCATTGACCAGACATTGTGACTAAGCAGTTCAAAGCAACGATCTGAAATGCCGGAATTTTCTGAAATATTGAAATATTCACGATGCAATCAATGGATAGGCACGGTTCCCGTTCCTACACCTGTCCCAGAGAGATTTTAATCCATTAAGGTCTCGACATAGCCACCGAGTTGCCTGCTCAATTCAAATCAGTCTGAAGGAGAAACATTACAGACGCTTGGTTTAGT
>JBCDHF010000174.1:0-9325 GCA_038750375.1 Cyanobacteria bacterium P01_H01_bin.15 | reverse complement strand
CGCCAATGTGATTTTGCTCAACAAAACTGATTTAGTCACGTCCGAGCAACTAGATGAGTTGGAGTATCGAATTCGCGGGATGAATGCGTTGGTCAAAATTTATCGAACCCAAAACTGCGACTTGGATTTGGATTCCGTTTTAGGCGTGCAGGCGTTTAATTTAGAGAGCGCCTTAGAAATTGACCCGGAATTTCTCGAAGAAGAGGCTCACAAGCATGATGAACACGATCATGATGAATCCGTTTACTCGGTGGCAATTGTGGAACCTCAGCCATTAGATTTTGATAAGCTCAACGCCTGGATGACTAATTTGCTGCAAACCCAGGGTCCAGATATCTTCCGAATGAAAGGGATTCTCAATATTGCCGGGGAATCGGAGCGATTTGTGTTTCAGGGCGTGCATATGATTTTTGATGGCAAACCAGATCGTCCCTGGAAGAGCGATGAAACACCAAAAAATGAGTTGGTATTTATTGGTCGTAATTTAGATGAAGCCCAGTTAAAACAAGAGTTTCTAGAATGCCTCGCCTAAAAACTGGTTTTTCGTCTTCGGTTCGACAACACTTTTGCGATCGCGTCGGAGACTATGTCACGGCGCTTACCTGGTCTCCTGACGGTAAGTATCTTGCGGTTAGTGCGGCCAGCGGGGAAGTTGTCGTTTGGACCTATCCCGATTGGACCCTATATTTTCGGCAACAGCTGCCTGTTGCGGTTGCTGCTTTAAGCTTTGCTGCATCTGGGGATTGGCTTGCGATCGCTGGACAGGCTGGATTTCTCCGGATTATGTCGATGGCCAAGCCAGAATTATTGATCAGCCCTAATGTTCCGACCGTACAGACTTGGATTGATCGCATGGCGTGGAGTCCTGTTCAGGTTCAGCTTGCATTTAATGTCGATCGGCAAGTGTTCATTTGGTCGCAATCGAGTCAAACCGTTGAACGAGTGCTCGATTTTGAATCATCCTCGGTGTTGGGTCTGGCTTGGCATCCTAAGGGCGACTATCTCTCAATTGCGGGTCATACCGGGTCAGAAGTTTGGCAGACGACATCTTGGGACAAAGCTTATTTTTTGGAAGTTCCTGGGGCGAGTTTGTGCAATGCTTGGTCTCCGGACGGGCAATATTTAGCTGCGGGGAATTTTGACCACACTTTGTCTGTTTATGAATGGGAAACGCCTCCGCCTTGGCTGATGCAGGGATTTCCGGGTAAAGTTCGGGAGGTCGTTTGGTCGCCTATTAAATCAAAAGCTCATGGCTACTTGCTAGCAACAGCCTGTCTTGAAGGCATTACTGTTTGGTGGCGTAAAGAGGATCTTTGGGAGAGCAGAACCCTACTCCAGCATCAAAACTATATTCGTGCGATCTCGTTTCAACCTAATTCGCTAGTTTTAGCCAGTGCCGGCGATGATGGTGTCGTGTATTTGTGGGAGCAAGCTAAAAAACCTTGGCAAAAGCTTGGTGGTGCGCCCTCAGGTTTTACCAGCCTGAGCTGGCATCCTCAAGGACGATATCTTGCCGCAGGTGGAAATGCGGGGGAAGTTATTGCCTGGTCTGTGAATTGAAAAATATGCGATCGCTTATTTTTTTCAAGTGAGTGTTCTTCTGATCGCCTTCGGATCTGACCGAAGGCGATCACAGGTAAGCTCTACCGTTAGGCTACTATTCTCTGCAAGAAAGTCATACTCCTGAAAAGTTGATGTTTCTCAGCGGAAGGTCAAAGTCCAGGTATTGAATTTACCGATATCACGATTAGCCAAGTCAGCAACCGTTAGTGTCCAATCACCTCGGGCGTCTGTTCCTAAAAACGGTCTCAGTTCAGTCGTAGTCCCTGGAGTAAAGACAGTTTGGATATTGTCTTTATCTCTACCAACACGCTCTTGCAATTTGACCGTGCTGCCGTCTGGTCCTGTTAACTGTAGCAACAAGTCTCCGCTCCAAGTGTGAGTGATATCCACTTCAACTGCAATATCAGAGATTATGAGAGAATTGGACATTGTTACGACATCTGTGACTCCTTCTGGGTCATTGTCGGGAATGAGCAATGATGGTGTAGACTCCAGCCGGACAGAACTATCCTTTAAGATAGTAGCCCCTATACTCCAACGATTCAAGGTTCCGACATCAGCATTAGCAAGGTCAGCAACTTCAAGCGTCCATCGCCCAGAAACCTCAGTCCCAAGCAGACCATATAACTGCGAAGTAGAATTTACATCATAAGTTCGGACTAGGTTAGAGTTGTTACTGCCCGTCCGCTCATGTAATGTCACCCGTACTCCATCGGGACTCACTAAGCGAACCACCAGATCGCCAATCCATGTGTGCATAATATCGACAGTCACCTTCAGATCTTGAATTGTTCCTCGCTCAGAAATGACTAGACGATCATTAACCCCCTGCGGGATCGCGATCGGGGATAGATAGATTGGGACTCCGTGAAGCATTGATACGGACTGTTTGGTTATCCCCTAAATCTAATGCCCGTTGAACCGCTGCAAAGGCATCGACTTTTCCATGCCCAAACCATGGACTCCAGGTCCCATCGGGTAATTGACGATCGTTAGTGAAGTTCCCTGACTCAAATGGTGCAATTGGGGAAATATCCCAACTCGCAGTTGGATTGGGATCGAAAGTTGCAGGAGGTGTTTTAGGCCACCCGTCCATATTGAGATCTTTCGATGCCGTTTGCTTTAGAATTGAGATGATTTCGAGTGCAGTTAATTGAGGATTGGCGGAGAGGATCAAACCAATAATACCGGCAACTAACGGAGTAGCGCTGGATGTCCCACCAAAACTCCTCGTAACTGCATCATCTCCCTCTGTTGTCGTAATCCCCTTCCCTGGCAATGACAATCTTCTATAAGTATGGCTATTGCTACTGGCGGCGCAAATTGAGATTCCTGTTCCATAATTAGAGTAGTGGCTACGCTGTGCCGTGCTTGCTAGGGCTGCAATGTGCATATTCCCTGGGCGTTCAGCCAGTTCATTAAAGAACACTTTTGAGGTTCGCACTCCAATCCATCTCAGACGAAGAGTACCACCTTGATCGCGAAATACTTCTGACCCTGTTGTAAATGGAACATCTTTATCGGTGGTGTGGTGTACTGGACAGTTGTCATTGCCTGCAGCCCACAAAAACACAATGCCCTTGTCGCGGCGCCCACCAGAACGAGCCATCTCATCAATTTTGCGAACTGTTATACTATCCCAGTCCGTTACTGGAGTACTGCCCCATGAATTAGAAATAACGTCTACCTTATCGTTAAGATAATCAAGTGCTCTACGTAGGCGAGTATCACCAATAAATAGACTCGGCCCGCTTGAGGCCCATTTAATTGGAAGCAAGCGACAACCAGGGGCGGCTCCGACTGTCAATAGTCCGTCCACTTCGGCCGCAATAACTCCCGCACAGGCTGTTCCATGATCAGCTCCGGGGGTATACATATTTGCAGAAGAAGCCCCGACTGATTCACGTTTCATTAGCGTGGTCCCTTCAAAATATCCCCACCCGGCGAATTTATCAGGAGAATCAAAATCAGGATGATCAATTTGACAGCCGTCATCTGTAACTCCGATAACAACATCACTATCACCAAAGCCATCTAATAGGCGCCAGGCATCTTCACACCGCGCAGAAGAACGAGGATCATAGTCACTAGATGAAGCTTGACGTTGATGTAAATGCCACTGGCTTTGATACAGGGGATCAGTCGGAATCTGGACGGCAGACACGTGAGCGACGACATTTAGATCATGATCAATATTGTCGACAATATCCTCAGTTTCAGTAAGCAAAACCACTAATTTAACCGGATTCATCCCAGTTGAATCAGTCAGGCGCAACAGGTAGTCTCGCTCAGAGATTTTTTCTAGGATTTCGAGACCGTACTTACCGAAGAAGCTTCCTATGTCTTCGACACTGAGATTACGGCTGAAAGAGATAGTTACGCGATCCGTGATCAGAAAGTCCCCCCCTGTATCAGTGCGAATATACGCATGGTGAGTTGGCGCGATCTTTCTACCTTCTGACATCAATGCCTCCAGTTGATTTGGGTCACATTTGACTTGCGTCGACGCGGTAGAAACCTGGAGAAGGTCGTCTACCTGCATTGAAGAAGGCAAGGATCCTGGCAATTGACGAATGACAAATTGATTCGGCTTTTTCTGGAGGCTTACTTTCTCTCCTCGACGGTAAGTGTAGATTTCGTTCATAATCAATCATCCTATTTTTCAGTTCTTTAACCAACAAAAATTTATAGTTGGGCTTTAATTGAGGTTAGTCAGGAAACAGAGATGAACAGAACGTGTTCACTAAGCCATGTACTTACGAACTAGTTGAATTCGTTGACAAATATTAGGAGACATTCTGAGGCTCAGCTTCTTGCTAAACGCTAGTTCTATTCTCGAAAATTTTCAGAAATTGAAATATAAATGAAATTTTGAAACTCAATAAGCTTGAAAGTAATCGAGATATCACAGATTTAATTATATAAACATGAACAGAGTTTAGAACATCCTCTTTAGGAAGCATTTGTAATGTATTGAAATACGCATTGAGTTTTTCTTGACACTATGTAATATGAGATTCTGTTAATCAGAGCTATTGTTTTTATCTGTGATTGACACAGTCTATTCGCGATTACAATCCGTTAAATTTTGAATATGGCTGCTATGCAGATGACTTCGCAATTGCTGGTAGCGTACCGGGAAAATCCGTAACTATTCGCGAGCTTAATCCCCAGATGGCGACGATGTAAAGTATTTGATGGAGCGCTTTTGCGAATAGGGGTTGATTTGCCTTTAGGACATTCTATCGGGGACTTTCTCCTGCTGTCTCTTTCCTATTCTCTCTTATCTCTTAGAACAGCAACGCCAAGAATCAAAAGTTATATAAACTGCGATCTCAAAATTTCTCGAACTCAACCCGTTAATCGTTCTGCGATCGCCAACCCTGACAAAGCCGCTCTTGCAAGACTGGAAATAGCCGGATCACCAAAACCGTCGCCTCCGATAATTAGAGTTGCCGGAGCAGGAATTTCTAGATAAGGATAGGGACATGGCTTATGGGTTTGAGCATATCGCCAGCGATGAACCTGAAAATCCACGATTTGCGACCTGAGATAGGGTTCAGCCGCTATCAGTAAAGTGTTAGCAACCTCGTTTAAATCGTCTTTCAAATGCGCCTGGCTAAAGTCAGCACGCGCATAAATAGTCACTGCGATCGCGTCTGGAGAGACGCCTTTTTTTTGATTACAGACTAAATGTTTTAAGCATGGATGATCCTCAAAAGAAAGCCAGCCCGATTCAGGTAAAGCATTGGGGATAGCCAACAGTGCCAACACCGTAATGCACGGCTCATATTGAACATCTGTCAATGCAGAGAGTTGCGTCGACTCAAGCTCAATATTCGAGTTCTGAACTAACTCGAGGGTTTGAGGAACTGGTGGCGTCAAAACTAACGCTTGAGCCGAAAAAAGCCGCCCATCTTCCGTTTCTACTCGCCAACCACCTTGTGCTTGAGCTGTAAATCGTGTGACTCGGGTCTGATTGTGTACATCGCAATCTTGAGCAAGAAACTGCGCCAAACTCCGGTTGCTAGGGATGCCACGATAGGTTTCTGGTTCGATCGGCCATTTTGCGATCGCGCATGTCTGTTCCCAGTCAGAGAGTAACTGTTTAAATGCTCGTGACTGACCTCGAAAGAACGGAGCTCCATAATCGAACGTGCCCTTTCCGAGTTCGGGCGGCGTGATCCGCCGAGACGCTAAGCGCCCCCCAATGCCAAGCCCTTTGTCCACAACTTTGACGGTGAGATTTTGTATTTGCAAGCGTTTGGCTGCTAGCAATCCAGCTAAACCGCCACCAATAATTAAGCAATCTGTCATCAAGTGCCTTATTTGACTGATTTACCTTGAATGATACATACCCTTAGAACTTGCATGTGGACACCAGACTAGAAACTTTGAGACGGACCTCTTCCTACAGAGTCTATTTCTCATCTGACAAAAATCTTATGCTCGTACTTTAGGATGGCTTTGTTGCATGAATGATCGCTGCTATATAAGGGTTTCAGGCTTTGAAAAGGCGAGATTCGAGTTTTTCTTTAGTTTTGAATCGTTGAAACCCTTAATATGACTGGTTTGATTTATGCAACAAAGCCAAATAGATAACTAAAGTCCTATTGTCCACGTCAGGATTTTGAATGTTCAATGTCAAAAGCTGATTATCTATAAAAGACAATCAACTTAGAAGCAATGATCATTTCGGATTTCTCCATTCGGCATGGTGGTGTAGCAATAGAAGGCACCACTCAGGTAGGCACCACTCAGGTCGGCATCACTCAGGTCGGCACCAACCAGGTAGGCACCACTCAGGTTTGCACCACTCAGGTTTGCACCACTCAGTTTGGCACGACTCAGTTCGGCATCACTCAGGTTGGCATCACTCAGGTTGGCATCACTCAGTATGGCATCAATCAGTATGACACCGCTCAGGTTGGCATCACTCAGGTTGGCATCACTCAGGTTGGCACCCCACAGCTCGGCTTCATCCAGGTTGGCATTCCACAGCTTGGCATCACTCAGGTCGGCATCACTCAGTATGGCAAACCCCAGTTCGGCTCTAACCAGGTAGGCACCACTCAGGTCGGCATCACTCAGTATGGCATCACTCAGGTCGGCACCAACCAGGTAGGCATCACTCAGGTAGGCACCACTCAGGTTGGCACCACTCAGGTTAGTTGACGAGAGATTTAGGCGATCAGGCTCCACAATGTCACGTTCTCTTCTAGCAAGAACAGTTAAGGCTGCTTGCACATCAATAGAGATAGGCTTGGAGTTACCTTCCTCGGGAACGGGAGAATACTTCCGTATATATGAAGAGAGGATTTCGACTGTGCTCCAATGGTCTTTTGGTGAATCTTTTTTGATTCTCTCCAATGAATAAATACTTCCAACCCTTACTGTTTCATCCTCACTGTCCAAAAGAGTAATCGACTTTGCCCATCGATCAGTCACCAATCTCTCTTGAGCAAGTTTCCTATCTTCAATGTTATCTCGGTATGTCGCAATCAATCCAACACCAGCGATTATTGTTGCAATTAATCCCAATCCTGATAGAACAGCTTTAACAACTTCGAGATTATATTCCCTTTCTTTCTCATCAGAAAAACCTTGCCAGAATTTTTTATTGTCAGCTAAATTCCAAAGTTTGAACGGCAACCGAAACGGAAAAGACAAAGACCACAAAGCTCTCAAAACAAAATTAATCAGAGCCGTTATAAGCCAAAACAAACTAGTAATTGGCTTCAAATAAGGTTTGTTAATTAGAAGCCACCAACTTATGCGCCTAGGCTGCTTCTTTAGTCTTAATTTCGCCGATTCCCAGTCGTCAGACGGAGTCCCAGGAATACCTCTCTTGATTCGACGTCTATAAATTCGGAGAGCTGTTTTCTCGATTAATTCCTTAGGGATGTTCGATTCATACTGCATAGGGTTAGGCAATCGTTGAAGTCAATTTTTCCCGATATTTAATCGATTAAATTCGTTTGATTGTATCTCCAAGTCGGCTCGCAGTCCATCAGCGTCGTCTCAAACCGGTTCTCTATAGTCCTGTTGATGGCAGCAACATGAAATTCACGCTCAACAGCGCCAGGGTAAATGGCCCCAGCTTCGAGGGCTTCATTGATGGCCTTGCGGTTGACGGTCACCATTAATTCGCCCCCAAGACTTCAAACTGATTGATCGACAAGCCAGAAGTATCGGGCTCTATCGTGACTCCAAAATCGGACAAATCAGGATACAGGTACTCGATCGGTATCTCCCGCTCTTTTGCGATCGCAATCTCCCGAGCTAAGCCCTTTGAGTCCTGCCAGCCGGGAAGCCGCAAAACAAGCAGGTATTGGCAGGCCCTTAGAATCTCGTCGTTAAACGATGCCCAGTACTCATAGTTAGTAGCCAGGCTATAGCGCCGGGCTAAGTTGTGCCCGTAAGAAAGTGGGCTAAATACTCGGTAGCCAGCCCCGATCATTGAGGCGGCATAGCTGTCAATTATTCGCATCCTCTCGGCCACAACCCGAGGATCATCATGGGTGTAGGGTGCCGCCAAGTAAATCAGGGCGTCTTTTTTGTTAAGAATCATTGCCTTCTTGAGGTGATAGGGTGTGGGGACAGAAACGGGGACAGATTAACGGACAGGTCGTAGGCTCTTTACCTGCCAAAGGTTTCAAGGAAAAGGCAATAGATCCTAGATCGGATGTTGGCGGGCAATCTCTCGGAGCGCTATCGTACCGCCAAAGAAGTTCATGCCGATCTAAAATCCCTTCATCAGGCCAAGTCTACTGGCGGAGAAACCGCAAACGAAGGCATTCGCGATGATAAAACCTACGTTGGTAACAGTTCAATGACGATGATGCATCCGGCAGAACAGTCAGAAACGGCTGGTGCTGCTATCACCATTGATCGACCTTCATTCTGCGCTGCCAGAAGGAACTGACCCAGCAAATTGGTCCGATGGCGTCCATGATCGTTGCGGAAGTGCTCACTCAATCCCATCAGTCTCCGCGGAATTTGGTAAGTGCGATCGCAAATGAAATTCCCGATCCGGACTTGGCCGCTAAATATCGAGAGACTATTCTGGAAAAGAATGAAGCAACGATTGTTGATCTGCCCATCAGCTCGACATCCCTAAGCACTTTATTATCTCGTAACAGTTCTGAAGAGACTAGCACCTCAGATCGAGGCCCTATCTCCGATTTAAAATCCATTACGGCTGAATTGCGGGGAACTAAAGGCGTACAAATCAAAGACCGTATTGTACGTTTCTCTAAATTGAACAAAATAAGGGGGCTACCAGAATTGCGGTCACAGAAGAAAGTCCACTGTTAGTAGCCCCATTGATTAGGTCTCTGAGGAAAATCGAATTGAAACGATTACTCGATCTCGGACTTCATACGTTCTAAGGTGCTGTTCATCTGGGAGAACATTTGTTGCGGCGTCATCCCGAACTGACCCAACTGGGTTTTTAGTTGCTCAACGGTAAGCTGAGCCGAAAAATCATCGGATAGCTCAAAGCGCTTCATAAAAATGCCGTAGCGCTCCATCAAAGACTCCATTTTATCAATATAGAGAAGCTTTCCTTCGCGATCAAATTTGCCGTAGTCGCTTCCTAGTTGGAGCAATGATTGGTAGTCGCTAAAGAGCTTTTGTGCTTCATTCTGAACTACTTCCGAGTCAAAAAATCCCATATTCTTCAACCTAGCTTTTAACGGATTTTAAATATTTTTTAGCTGCTTCCATTCTATAAGTCTCGGTCCCCTAGCGCTGAATGCGG
>JBCDHF010000173.1:0-9329 GCA_038750375.1 Cyanobacteria bacterium P01_H01_bin.15 | reverse complement strand
CGCGACGACAGTTAGCTTCACGTAAATCAGAATTAACAAAACTAGCCGCCTGACAATTGGCACTTCTGAAACAGGTTCCTTGGAAATTACAGGTCTGACATTCTGCCTGCTCCATATTCGCCAAAAATAAATTGGCCTGGGATAAATTCACCCGAATGAGTCGCGCTTCCTGCAAATTGAGTTCAGACAAATTAGCACCGCTCCAATCCACCTCTTTTATCAACGCCCGACTCAAATGACTGCCATTAAACGTAGCTCCATTAAGCCGGGCTCGACATAACAATGCCTCCACTAACGTCGTCCAACTGAGATTTGCTCCGCCCAAATTCACTTCGCGCAGATTCGCTTCCCGCAAGTTCGCCCCGCATACATTAGCTCGCCATAAACTCGCGCCCCGTAAATTGGCATGGGCCATATTGGCACCCGTCAGTTGCGATCGCTGAAGTCCGGCTTTTCCTAAAAATGCCGCCGTTAAATTCGCTTTCGTCAAATCAGCATCCGCCAAATCTGCATTATTCAACTTGGCATAGCTCAAATTTGCCCAAGCTAAGCAAGCCTTTGTAAACACCGACTTTGACAAAAAAGCCCGCTCTAAATTGGCATTGCGGAGATTGGCGTCGGCTAAATTCACGTCAATCAACGCGACGCCGTGAAGATCGGCTCCCGAGAGATCAACCCCTCGAAAATCCCGCCGACCTTTTTCGTATTGACGCAATAACTGATTAACCGTTAAAGACATCGCAACTCCCTAAACAGTCAACGGGGTTAAGTGTTGCCATCCAGACGATATACTTTGCCATCAAGCAACAGATGGGTAATTCCTTTAGCTTCGAGGTAAGGAGAGGTGGTCATCAACAACTGCCCGTCCGGAACCCGAATCACGCGCAATTGCCGATTGCGCCCAGAAAACCGTCGTGCCACCCGCTGATTATCAAAGACAGGCAGGGTCTGCGCCAACACTTCCTGGGGCGGGATTTGCCCCAGTTCCGAAAAATCTTTGAGAGGGCGCACCACCAAATCTGAACTGCGATCAATGACGACGTAGCAAGTCTTGGGTAGCTGAGCCATAGACAAGGGAAAAATCGAAACTTCTTCCTGGGACTCAAAAGTCAATGTGTCCCCTTCAGTCTCCTCAAAATCTTCATCCCAGTTCTCCTCTTCATCTTCTTCCTGCTCGTCAAAACCATCTAAATCTTCATCTAAGTAGGAGGGCAGAACCAACTCATCATCTTCTTCGGTATCTGCTTCCACGTCTGGCAACGTCTGCTTATTTCGCTTTGGTTTAGGACGTTCCGGAACAGGCTTAACCTCGGGTTTATCCTCTTCTACGGCAGCAGCGGCAGGAGTCGGTAGCGGCAATGTCGAAGTTTCTTCCGCCGGGGCTGGGCTTCCCGCCCGAGAACGACGTCGGCGGGTTTTAGAGGCAGGTGTTGGACTGCTCTTGTCTGCCGTCGTTTCCGTCGCGTCAGCTGAGGAGGGCTCTGGGACCGTTTTGAGAGTAGGCAGTTCGGTGACGGGGGCGGGCGGGGAACTGGGCGCCTCGGTTTTCCCCGCATCAGAGCTGCTGCGACCGGATTGGCGCTTGGCCTGAATCAGCTCGTTATATTCCGTCTCCTCAATATTGGCTTTGAGAAAGCGACTAATTGTTGAACTGCTCACCTCAAAGCGTCCTGCCAAGCTGGAGGTCGTGGCATCCGTGTCTCGATATAGAGAGAGAATCTGGTCTTTATCGGTGGCAGTTAACTTGCGTGGGCTCATTAGGTTTGAGTAAAAAAATCTGCGTCAAACAAGCTGGGTCAAAATAACCTGCGGCGACGAGCGAACGCAGGCAGCTAGGCAAAATAAACGAACTGATTTATTTACCTAGCTCAACGGTAATTCATGGGGTGGACAAACCGAGCAGAAATCTTTAATAAATAAGGAAAATTAACTTTACTTCGTGGTTGCACTTTATGGATTGACGGAGACTGCTATCATCTTCGGGGCAAGCTCCGACTTCGGGCTCTGGGGTTTGCGATCGCAATCCAGCAAACTATCTTCTGCAAAGGGATCAATTTAAGGTATGACACTGAGAGACGGCAATCGCGCACTCCTAGTTTTGGCCGACGGTGCAATCTACGATGGATGGTCCTTTGGCGCACCGACTACCGTCATTGGGGAAGTCGTGTTTAATACCGGCATGACGGGGTATCAGGAAGTACTAACCGATCCCAGCTACTGCGGGCAGATTGTGGTGTTTACCTATCCTGAACTGGGCAATACGGGCGTCAATTCCCTGGACGAGGAATCGACCCATCCTCAGATTCGCGGCGTGGTCGCTCGCAATATTACTGAGCGTCCGAGCAATTGGCGCTCGCAACAGTCATTGCCGGACTATCTGCAACAGCATAAAATACCGGGAATTTATGGGATCGATACCCGCGACCTTACCCGTCGACTGCGGGCTAGTGGCGCTATGAACGGCGCGATTTCCACGGAAATATTGGACCCAGAGGAACTATTGCGCCGAGTGCAGCTTGCCCCTAGCATGGCTGGACAGAATTTAGTCAAGGATGTCTCGACCGCTCAGCCCTACGAATGGACCGAGACAACAGATGAGTCTTGGGAGTTTAGTCCTCTATCTCCAAGCGAGGAACCCTTCACCGTAGTGGTGGTTGACTTTGGCGTGAAACGCAATATTTTGCGTCGACTAGCGAGCCACGGCTGCCGATGCCTAGTGGTGCCGCCTAGCATCTCCCCCGCTGAAATTCTGAGTCACAATCCCGATGGCATTTTTCTCTCCAATGGTCCGGGGGATCCGGCTGCGGTTGCCGAGGGGATTGCGTTAACCAAAGAACTGCTGAGCGCCCAAAAACCGACCTTTGGGATCTGCATGGGGCACCAAATGCTGGGGTTATCCTTGGGGGCTGATACCTTCAAGCTGAAATTTGGTCACCGGGGATTAAATCAACCCTGCGGTTTGCAGCAGGCAGTTGAAATTACCAGCCAGAATCATGGCTTTGCCGTCACAGAAGATTCCCTCGGTGCCGAGGTGGAAATCACCCATCTAAATTTGAATGATCGCACCGTTGCCGGTCTCAAACATAAGGAACTGCCTTTTTTCTCTGTGCAATACCACCCCGAAGCCAGCCCCGGTCCCCACGATGCTGATTACCTCTTCGCTGATTTTGTGAAATTAATGCAGCAGCAACGATCGCGAAAATCCTAACTTTTTCAGGTATGGCAGCCGACACTTTCGTAATGAGGTGGTTGCGTGTCAGAACGTTCTAGAATTAGGCAACTAAAAATCAGACGTACCCAAAGCGATCTCGCGAAAGCTACAATGCGGCGACGATTGCGACGGACGTTACAACGAAGCCGATCTACAGCCCGCTGATCGCGGATCGATTCAATTAAAAATCAAGCAAACAAAGAAGGGTAGGACTTATCTCCTACCCCAAAAGCACTCAAAAAAAATTAGACAAAAGTGCTAGCTACTCGTCTTCTTTGAGCCAGCTAAACATTGCCCGCAATTCTTTACCCACTTGCTCGATAGGCTGTTCTGCTTCTTGACGGCGCATCGCGGTAAAACCAGGACGACCCGCTTGGTATTCCAGTACAAATTCCCGAGCAAACTGCCCAGATTGAATTTCGGAAAGAATGCGACGCATCTCGGCTCGGGTCTCATCGTTGGCAATGCGAGGTCCGCGAGTATAGTCACCCCACTCTGCGGTGTTTGAAATGCTATCGCGCATTTTGCTCAAACCGCCTTCTACGATCAAGTCCACAATCAGCTTGACCTCATGCAGACATTCAAAATAAGCCAGTTCAGGCTGATAACCCGCTTCGACCAAGGTGTCAAAACCGGACTTAATCAGAGCGGTCAACCCGCCACACAACACAGCCTGCTCGCCAAAGAGGTCTGTTTCCGTCTCTTCACGGAAGGTGGTCTCCAAAATCCCGGCGCGAGTGCCGCCAATGCCTTTGGCATAAGCCATGGCACGATTGCGCGCTTCGCCGGATGCATCCTGCTGGACAGCAAATAAACAGGGCACCCCCTGACCTTGGGTGTAGGTCCGGCGAACCAGATGTCCGGGTCCCTTGGGAGCAACCATAATCACATCCACATCGGGAGGCGGGACCACCTGGCCGAAGTGAATATTAAAGCCGTGAGCAAATGCTAGTACGTTGCCAGCACTGAGATTGGGCTTAATTTCAGCGTTGTAAACCGTCTTTTGGACTTCATCGGGCAACAGGATCATGATCAAATCAGCGCCGACAACCGCTTCGCCGACATCCTTAACGACCAGTCCATCGGCTTCTGCTTTATGGCGAGATTTGCTACCGGGATAAAGTCCAACGGTGACTTTGACACCGCTGTCGTGCAGGTTGAGGGCGTGGGCATGACCCTGGGAACCGTAACCAATGACGGCGACGCTTTTGTCGGTTAAGAGTTCGAGATTGGCATCTGCGTCGTAGTACATCTGCGCCATAAAAACTGCTCCTAATACATTCAACTGATGGGTGAGTAGAACAATCGCCACAGCTCTGATGCGAACGATTGCAGTCAGAGTACTGCTTCAATTCAGCGGATCAACCAAGGGGATCTCACGCAAGCGCTCTGACATAAGGCGATGAAATTGCGTTTCTAGGTGCAAACTCAAAATTATAGCCTTCGCCAGATCGCTTAGGACGCTTCTAATTCTGAGTTGCTCAATTTAAAAACGTTCTGGAACGCAACCATTCCCTTACTAAGGTGCTGATTGCGATACATTTCCCGCTGCAAGCTTTATAGATTACTAAAAAATCTGACCTGAGTGTAAGGATTATAACAATTGCGCAGGTAATATTTTGCTCTCGCAAGATCGCGTAGGACACGCCTGATTTTGAGTTGCCTGATTTTAGCTCGTTCTGGCATGCAGCCCCCACCTTACAAAGGTGGGGGCTGATCTATTAGATTCCATTGCCATTTTGAGATTGAGAGTAACGCACCCGACTGCCAGTCCAAAGCAGCTTCTCTCGTAACGTCTCGTAAAATGACTGACTTTCTCGCAAAATCACAAACTTCGCAAAATGCTGGGAGGTTCGGATTTGGACTCGCTGCCCAGGAAAAATAGAAGTCGCCAATACACTATCAGTCCACAGTTTGGTATTCAGCTCATCGTCAGCAATGGGGCTCAGGGAGAGCACACTTCGAGGCGGCAATATTAACGGCCGACTCGACAAGCTCAAAGGACAAATGGGTGTCACCGCGATCGCATCCATGCCGGAATGAATAATGGAGCTTCCGGCCGAAGACGCATAGCCCGTGGTGCCGGTGGGCGTCGAGACTAATAAGCCATCACCACTGTATTGGTCTACAAGTTCCCCATCGACCTCCATTTCAATAATTGAGGTCGGCATCCGGTCGGCACTGGCGGTGCGCACACACATTTCATTGAGGCAAAAGAACGGATCGCTGGCGGGTTCATGACTAGAGCCCATACTGCCGTCAAAAAGCTGCGCTTGCAGCATCATCCGTCGCTGAATGGCATAGCGATCTCCTTCCAGTCGTTGCCAAATGCGGTCTGTTTCTTGGAAGAGTTCAAAGGGTTCGGTTAAAAAGCCCAAATGTCCTCCCACATTGACCGCCAAAATGGGAATGCCCTCGGGGGCAAGATGTCGGGCAGCGGCCAAAACGGAGCCATCTCCGCCCAGCACAATACCCAGATCAATCGGGTGAGTACTCGATGCCAAAAACACCGGATACGGGTTGTCTTTCGCCCCACTGGGACCGAGCAACACCTGACATTGGCGCGCTTCTAATTCTGTGGCGCAGCGTTCCGCCCACTGACGACTCAGTCGATCGCCAGCTTTGTAGGCAATGATGACGTGTTTTAAATCCACAGTGAAAGTCTCTTAAGACCTTGCTCAACCTAACAAAAAGTATGCTCGAAATTCGTTGTGAGCAATACCTATGGCTTTCGCCAGATTGCTTAGGACACTTCTAATTTTGAGTTGCCTAATTCGAAAGCGTTCTGGCAAGCCCCCCCCTAAAGGTGGCGCTTGCTCTAGTCAAATAGATCGCGGACAATTGCTCACAGTTCCAAACTCGCCAGACCGAGTAATCTAATTCCTTCGGGACTCACCGCAAACCGATAGGGCAGAACCTCCACCCCGGCGGCAATCGCCTGTCGTAACAAAGCTCCATATTCGGGGTCCCAAGTGTCTCCCGGCGCAAAGCGATCACAATCGCCTCGATTAATGAAATACAGCATGACCTTCCGAGTATCGGCAGGCAAATTCATCAGTTCGCGGAGATGTTTTTGTCCGCGCGTGGTGACAGTATCGGGAAATAGTGCCAACGGGGTTTCGGCAAGAGTGGTATTTTTGACCTCGACATAAATGTTTGTCTGGTCGGGGCTGGTCAAGAGAAAATCGATGCGACTTTTTTCACTGCCGTACACAACCTCAGAGCGAATCTTGGTGTAGCGGCCGGCGAGTTCGGGCAAAGCCTGCTGCTCTAGCGCCAATTTGCTCACCCGATTTGGCAGGGCAGTATTGACTCCTACCCAAGTGCCGTTCACCTGGATCATTTCCCAAGAGAACGGTAATTTTCGTTTTGGATTGCCACTGCGAGATAAATAAACGCGACTCCCGATTTCACACACTCCCAACATGGGTCCGGTGTTAGCGCAATGGGCGGTAACCAGTTCGCCGGAGTCGAGTTCAATATCTGCCAGAAATCGTTTGTAGCGTTTACGTAAAATGCCCGCAACCAGAGGCGGATATTCATAAATTAGCGGCGAGGCCATGGCATAAATCAAGAGCGCAAGTCGCTATAGTTTAGCGTCGAGGTTTATAGCCTTTGCCAGATCGCTTAGGACACTTGTGATTCTGAGTTGCCGAATCCTAGAGCGGCTTGGTATGCAGTCGCCATCTTCGTAAGATGGCGACTGCACCCCCTCTAAAGTCGACTTCTCGGCACTTAGACTAAGCACCTTGGCGAGCCAGCGCCTCTTTCTGGAGAAGTTCAGCAATGGAACGCTTTTCAATTAAGCCCAAGGCAAAGCCTTGCTCGTCAACCACCGCAAACTGGTTAGTCTCCGGTTTGGCTTCAATAAGTTTGACGACATCCAATAAGTTCGTATCGCCATTGATAATCAGCAAATCGCCTAGGGGTTGGGTCAAGGACTGCACAGACGTGATGGGCCAAGCAGACGTGGGAATGTGCTTCAGATCTTCTACTTTGAGCACACCAATCAAGACACCTTGGATATCAGTGACTAAAAACTTTTGCCACTGGGTTTTGCCAATCACATAGCTATTGACAAATTCACGAAGATTCAAGGCACCACTCACAATTGGGCTGTCTGCAAGCAGGGCTTCACGAGCCGTTAAGTGGCTGAGTTTTTCTTGCAGGTTTGCAGACTGGGCCGAGCGACCGGCATTTTGCAGCAGGAACCAACCAATCAAGAGGGTCCAGAGACTACCGAATTGGGTGATGCCCAACACGCCCATCAAACCAATTGCAATAGCCAGCCAACCAAAAGCCTGACCAACCCGACCGGCAAAAACGACGCCTTTATTGGCGTTACCGGTAATTTTCCAAACGATAGCTTTGAGAATGTTGCCGCCATCCAAAGGAAGTCCGGGAATCAGGTTAAACAGCGCCAATACGAGGTTGATCGTACCGACGAGGGTGACGACGGCTTTCAGCGGTACGGGTAGCGGAACCGCGATTGAGATTGTCGTGAACGCAATAAATAGCAACGCGCTTACAGCCGGTCCTGCGATCGCAACGAGAAACGCAGACAGGGGGGTTTTGGATTCTTTTTCCAACATGGCGAGACCGCCAAACAGGAAAAGCGTAATGGAATTAACTTTGATCCCCTGTGCGATCGCAACGACGGAGTGTCCGAGTTCATGGGCGAGCACTGATGCGAACAGCAAAATTGCTGTTACTAAGCCGAGTAGCCAAGGCAACAGTCCTGGCAATTGCGGAAATCGGCTGAGTTCTTGTCCATAGGAGAGTGTAACGAGGCCGAGGACGATGAACCAAGAGGGGTTTATATAGAAGGGAATACCAAACAGGTTTCCAACACGGATATTACCGTTCATGAGGATTGTGTGCCTCCGCTGATGCATTACTCGCTATTGTATCGATCCATCCAAAGGCACCCCACCTGGAAAAGGTCGTGAATCCCTGTCTTTAGAGGATCGGTGAGCCCCCCTTAAATCAAGGGACTTAGCTCTCAGCAAAGGTTTAAAGCGGTTGTTTGGGTTGAATATATTTTAGCCAAATTTGGACAAACCGCCCCGAACCTGGCTAAATTGGCGATCAAAGTGGTCCCGATTTTGGTCCGAAAATGCCAACGCTTGAAAGTGAATTAGCCAAAAACAATTCAGCCTTAAAATCCGCACGGATACCAGTCCGGATTGAGATCAAAGACAATCGCTTTTGTTTGCGTGGTACGTTCCCCCCCAAGCCTGGGAGTGGGCGAACTAAACCTTACAGACAAAGAATGCTTTTAGGATATCCAGCAAACCAAGCTGGCTCAAGAGCGGCGTTTAGAGACGCAAAAAAAATAGGTGCGGATCTGTCTGGTGGTCTTTTCCAGTGGGAATTATATTTACCCAAGCCAGAGGAGTTCAAAACAGTTAAAGACTGGATAACAGAATTTGAGTCAGATTACTTTAACCGTAGACCTCGAAATATTAAAAGCGAATTAACCTGGAAGACCGACTACCATTTTTCCTTTAAGCGACTTCCACCAGACGCACCATTAACCGCCGAAACAGTCAAAAATACAATTCTGGCAATTCCTGAAGCTAAAGCCAGGACAAGAAGCAAAGTAGCGAAGGTTCTAGCCACCCTATGCCGGTTTGCTGAGATTGAATTTGACGCTGCTAAATATAAAGGTGAATATACCCGTTCATCAGTTGATCCGCGATCGCTTCCGACCGACAAAGAGATAGTGGAAGCTTTCAGAAAAATTACGACTATTCGGTCCCAAGTTGCCTACGGCTTAATGGCGACTTATGGGCTTAGAAACCATGAAGTTTTTCTCTGTAACCCGGAGACGTTTACCGGGGATTTAATTGAGGTAACAGCGGGGAAAACTGGGAGGCGATTAGTTTACCCACTTTATCCAGAATGGATCGATTTATTTGGCATTACTGCGGAGAGAATAGCCAAGCTTAATCCAGTCGGGGAAAGACCGGCTCATGATGTTTTAGGGCGAAGAATCTACCATATTTTTGTTCAGTACAAAATCAAGAATTTCAAGCCTTATGACTTGCGACATTCTTGGGCACGTAGAGCAATTATTCACTTTCCGATCGACGCTCGACTAGCGGCGGCCCAAATG
>JBCDHF010000172.1:0-9352 GCA_038750375.1 Cyanobacteria bacterium P01_H01_bin.15 | reverse complement strand
TGCTGAGCAAATTCGGCAGTTCAAGCCGCAGATCGTGGCGATTGGCGATGTGAGCCGCCTAGAAGAATTGAAAACGGCGATCGCAGACGTAACTCCCGCTCCGATTATTTTGGCGGGAGAGACCGGCATTGCGGAAGTGGCTCGCTATGGTGATGCGGAGAGTGTGGTGACTGGGATTGTCGGCTGTGCGGGACTGTTGCCGACTATTTCTGCCATTGAAGCGAGGAAAGATATTGCGTTAGCGAATAAAGAAACACTGATTGCCGGTGCGCCAGTGGTGTTGCCCCTAGTCGAAAAATACGGGGTTAAGCTGCTGCCGGCTGATTCTGAACATTCTGCAATTTTCCAATGTTTGCAAGGAGTACCGGACAAAGGATTACGGCGAATTTTATTAACGGCATCTGGTGGTGCGTTTCGGGATTGGCCAGCTGAAAAGCTTAAAGATGTACGGGTAGAAGATGCGCTCAAACATCCCAATTGGTCCATGGGTCAAAAAATTACGGTGGATTCTGCGACTTTAATGAACAAAGGCTTAGAAGTCATCGAAGCGCACTATCTCTTCGGCATGGATTACGACCACATCGATATCGTTATTCATCCCCAAAGCATTATTCACTCTTTGATTGAGTTGCAGGACACCTCTATGCTTGCGCAGTTGGGCTGGCCGGATATGCGTTTGCCTCTGCTGTATGCTTTGTCTTGGCCAGAACGAATTTATACTGACTGGGAGCCGCTAGATTTAGTTAAGTCCGGTGATTTGACCTTCCGGGAACCGGATCGGGTGAAATATCCTTGCATGGAACTTGCTTATGCAGCGGGTCGCGCGGGGGGCGCCATGCCAGCAGTCCTAAATGCGGCCAATGAACAAGCCGTTGCTCTCTTCCTGGAAGAAAAAATCCAGTTTTTAGATATTCCCCGCGTAATTGAGCGCACTTGCGATCGCTTCCAAACAGATAACCAAGCGCAGCCTAGTCTGGACGATATTTTGTCAGCGGATCAGTGGGCACGCCAAGCAGTCTTAGAAGCAAGTGAATCTCTTGAGAATGCTAAAGTTGCGATCGCATAAACGGCATCCCTCACCCTGCAAATTCGAAAATATCTGCAACAATCAGCTTCAATGTCTCTAGATAGTTGTCTTCAATGACATCTGGACCGGTGAATGTTTGAGGTGATGCGTCGGGATAAAAGACGGTGATGCTTTGGGCTCTGGGGTCGACAATCCACACTCTGGAGACTCTAGAAGTCAAATAGCGGTGGCTTTCTCACGCATCATGCCAAAGCTCTGCTCCGGGGAAATGATCTCGAAGGCTAAATCGGGCGGAACCGGAGACCTCAGTACAGGGCGGCGCAAAGGTCTGTCCCCACTGGAACCTATTCGGAGAGCCTTAGACGCTGATATGTCCTTCTTTAGCGATGGTGAGCCATCGACAGCTCACGCCTCGAACTCAGTTGAGCAATTTCATAGTTTTAAACACCTGCCTTCTTCACAACACACAATAATCTAGATCTTCAAAACACAGTTCCTAAGTCTCATAAATCGGAAAGTTTAACTCCACAAGATTTCTCTCAATAGTCACCTGATTGGATGAGCCGTAGTTAAGCCTAACAATTCATCATTGTAGGCGAGACAATCAACTAGTAGATAGTTGATTATTGAGGTGTGCCCAACAAAATACTTAACGCCGAGGACAAACACCATGAAAAGCATTAATCTTTCTCCTTTAGCTTTGATTGCTGAAATTTCCGTGATTCTCTAGGGTGGGAGGTTTCGCCAACGCAACTCATGCAAATGTCTATTCCCTCTAGCGCGATGGTCAACACCCAATCTTTAGTGAATAGACCACTCCTTCTACCCAAAATCGTTAACTTTTTAGAGGGATCTCGATCTGCACAGAGAGATTCCTCTAAAAAACACCAAAATACTTATTTCACCCCTTAAAATCTTGGAGAAATGAATCATGGCTAATGTTGAAATTTATACCTGGAGTACCTGCCCTTTCTGCCGTCGAGCAAAGCAATTGCTGGCTCAAAAAGGAGTTAACTACACCGAATATGTTCTAGATGGCGATGAGCAAGCCCGGGATGCAATGGTTGCTCGGGGAACAAATGGTCGTCGCTCTTTGCCCCAGATCTTTATTGATAACCAACACGTTGGGGGGAGTGATGACTTATATGAGCTCGAACAACAAGGCACTTTAGATGAATTACTCCATCTGTTACCTCTTTCATAAAGTACGATGAGCCTTCAGAGCGCTTAGAGACTCCGCAACTCAAAATCGCCAATAGACCTCTTGCAGGAATCGGAAAATTGAACGATTTTAATGGGTTTTAGCCTCCAACAAATGGGTCCGTGCAAGAGGTCTAATGTTCTAAGCGTTCTGGAGAGCGAGGAAATCAACCCCATGGATTGCAAGAAAATTATTATAAAGGCTATAAATCAACTGCAAACTATTGCAGATATTGCGCGTGATGCTGAAAATGGTCTTGAATAAACGTTGAGACAAAGAAGTAGCTGTGGTCATAGCCATCTTGCAAGCGGAGCTTTATCTTTTGACCCGCCTGCTCACAAACCTCAGCAAATTTTTCTGGGAGCAGTCCGCCGTCTTGATAGAAACTATCGGCCGTACCTTGATCGATTAAAATCTCTGACTCCAAAGTTTGAGTATTGAGCAATTCAGCCGCATCATACGCTGCCCAAAATTTCGTGTCATCACCTAAATACGCCTTAAACGCATTCTGTCCCCAAGTCGTTTGGCTCGGAGCGGCAATGGGAGCAAAGGCAGAAACCGACTGATATTTCTTCGGATTCCGCAGCGCACAAACAAGAGCCCCGTGTCCTCCCATGGAATGTCCAAAAATACTCTGTTTGTCAGCATCCAACGGAAAGTTCTCAATAACCAGTGTGGGCAGCTCTTGCGTCACATAAGAGTACATCTGATAATGTGAACTCCAAGGTTCCACTGTCGCATCCACATAAAAACCCGCTCCGCTTCCTAAATCCCAAGACTCGTCTTCTCCCGGAATTCCGGTATTTCGAGGGCTCGTATCCGGCGCGGCGATCGCAAAATCATATTCAGCGGCTAGACGTTGTGCCCCGGCTTTAACCGTAAAATTCTCGGCAGTACAGGTTAAACCAGACAAATACCATAACAGCGGAACTGACTTGTCCTTGGCTTGCGGCGGCAAATACAGCGTAAACTGCATAGACCCCTGGCAGCAATCGGAAAAATGGCGATAGTAGCTGAGAGTTCCCCCAAAACAGCGATGTTGCTTTTCCAGTTCAAGCGTGCCAGCCATGGTTTGATCCGAGAAATTTACCGGTCCTATTGTACGGGAGCCACCGGAAACCACACGGTAAAGGTACTGCCTTTACCCGGTTGTGAGCGCACCGCAATGCGTCCCCCCATACTTTCGACAATGGTCTTGACAATCGCAAGGCCTAAACCCGTACCACCGCTGCGGCTCCGCGCTTCGTCCACCCGGAAGAACCGCTCAAAAATCCGGGACTGCAGGGTTAACGGAATACCCATCCCGTGATCCCGCACTGCGATCGCAACGTCGGTGGCGTGGGTTGTAAGCGTCACCTGAATCAATTCTGGCTCCGGTGAATATTTCACAGCATTATCAATTAGGTTCAGTAGCACTTGCTTGAGACGATTCCGATCCACATTGACTAAAATCTCGGAAGCAGGAAGCTCCAGCTCAATTTTGCGATCACTATAGTCCCGCGCCATCGTGACCACCTCTTTAATCACAGGCTGCACAGAAAGTATTTCCAGTTGCAAGTGCATATTGCCGCTTTCTGCTCGCGCTAAATCCAACAGATCCTGCATCAGTTGAATGGTGCGCTCCGCTTCTGACGCCGCCGTTTCTAGCCCTTCCCGTTGCAACGGCGTTAAGTTATCACCCCGTCGCAGGGTACTTTGCAAATAGCCAGACACGATGGTTAAGGGAGTCCGTAGTTCATGAGATACATTGCTTACTAACTGCCGCTGCTCTTCCCAGGCTTGAGAGAGGCGCTGCAACATCTCATTCAGCAGTCCGACTAAGTCATCCACTTCCCGAGGCGATTGCTCTAGGGTTAAACGGGCAGCTCCAAGGTCATCAACGGAAACCGTTTCAGTCAGACGACCCAACCGTTTGAGCGGCAGCAACGACCTTTGAATATAGGCAGAGGTTGCCCAAATGACAAACGCCATCACCACCACTGTCGTTAAGGCAATCCAACGCATCAGCGTCAACAACATCTGTTGACTTTCGGTGATGTCACGAGCTACATAAAAATCACCTACCTGCATAGAATGCACTGTTAACGGCGTCCGGCATAGCAACCAAAAGCGATCCCGCACAAACCGGACTTCAGGAAATGGCGGTACATCCGTCAACGCCATCAAATATTCCCCTTCCATGCCAGGCTGCATCAACATCGACTGTGCGTACAACGTCCCATCGGGATTTTCGACCCACAGCAACAGACTATCCGAAGAAAACTCGTTGATAATTTGCTGGATACTGGCCGGCAACGTCGTAATCTTGGCGTAAACTTCCACATCTCGCGGGAAGCGACGGGCTAGATATTCCAGATTTTGCTTTTGGGATTTAATCAATATCCGCTGAGTGAGAATGCCCGTACCCAACGCGCTCGCAAAAATCCCCAGCGCCGACAGCAATACAACTCCGACCGTCAATCGAACTCTTAACGATTGAAAATCAATGCTGGGCAGTTCCCAAAACCCTTTGTTCGACTGTGGCATGTCCCCAAAAGCCCTCACCGTAGCCTGATTTGCCCATTTAAGTTAACCCCAAATCATTCTGTCTCGCGTCATTTGCGATCGCAAACTATTTTGGAGTCCTGACTCGTGATTCTAATAATGGCTAGTCAGAGTAATGAGCGACTAAGCGCGACCTAAATATTGGCTGAGGAAATGGATTCAGACACAGGCACTATCGGGATTACTCAGGATTGCCTTGAGGTAAATTTTCCTCAATAAAGGGATTTGGCCCTTCCAAAGGTCCTCCGAGAACCTCTTTGGGATCGCGAGTGGGATCGGGAATGATCACGTCTTCTGGTGCCACCGGTACGGCTTGCTCGGTGGGTTCATCAATTCGACGCACTTCTACTTTTTGCGGCGGCGGTTCAACCGGTTCAGCTTGCGGCTCCGGTGCAACGAGAGAGTCTGGCGCAATCGGGATTTCCTGGGGGTCTTCCGGAACGGCGGCAGTTGCTGGTTCTGCGGGCTCTAACCCATCGGCTGGCTCTGCAATCGTTTCGACTGGAGCTTCTAACGTGGGGACTTCTCCATTCGAGCCTTCTACCTCGGTCGGTAAGCCTTCCCTTTCGGACGTCGCGGCAGACTCCCCATCCTCAGGTCCAGAAACGCTACCAGGAGTCTCACTTTCCACTCCGGGTTCGACTGCACTCCCCTCTTCAGTTGACGCTGAATCGGGGACCTCTAACTCCGGCGCACGAGTTTCCGGGGCCGCCGCAACGCTCAAGTCAGGGCAAAGCTCGCTGTCGTAGTCATAGTTCACCTTAATCAAGTAAGACTCCTTACTCCCATCAAGCGGCCGGCTACGAATATCTGCGATTGCTTGATCATCGAACACGCCATAACCAGAACTTTTAAGGACTCGCAGGTTTTGAGGAACCCCCGCCTCATTAACTGTCACACCATATTCTGCAATCCCTTCCAGCTTGCGAACACAAGCATCCAAAGGATATTCGCCTTCAATACTTAAGGTTTCTGGCTGCTCAACCAGCGCTTCAGTGTCTCGCCAATCTAGATAATTTTTTTGCGCTTCTTCATCGGTGGTATTCGCGGCCCTCGCAACTAAATTCTCCGCCCTAAGCTGGAGTTGCACGGCTAAGCGAGCCTGTGTAGACGCCGGCAGATTAATTTCGGGAGAGCTATCAATTTCTTGATCACGAGGGGGCGACTGCAGCACCCAGGCACTATTCGGAATCGACTCCTCGTCTACTTCTGGCCACTGCTTAAAGTTTGGCGGAGGAGGTAGGGGTTGATCTTCACTGGCTGACGCATTCGATTCTGCGATCACATCATTGGCCGAACTCGTTACGGGTGATTCAAGCGGCACTGTCGGCAAGGTTGAGGAGGGATAGGGCGGTAACGACTGCACCGGTAGCCGAGGGTAGAACAACGGAACTTGGGACGTCGCAAAAGATGGCGGTGGCGGTAACGAAGGCGTAATAAGTCGCTCGGGCTGCAGCAGCGCAACCTCCGGGGCAGCAATTCCGGGTATCGAGTCTGTGGGATTCAACTCCGGTAATCGCTCCTGCTCCGCCGCTGACAGCTCCAGCAGGTCAATAGCTAAAGGCGGTGTTGGCGCTTGCCACTTACCCGCAATTTCCGGCAGCAGCAACCCCAAAAAGGCCACATGTAACCCCAGTGAGAACCCGCCGGCTACACCATGCGATCGCATCAATTTGATACCTTGACGCCAGACTGACATCGTCCTAAATCCAGTAAGAGCAGTAGCCAAAATTCTAGCTTGTCCGGATCAAAGGCCGATGCAAACGAGTTCTGTTGCAAGAATTTTTTTTAAATTAAACTAGTCAAAACCAGGAATGTAATATCTGGCAATACGCAAAAAATCGAAGTAATGCCAGGTAAATCTGCATAGTCTCCTCTCCCTAATGATTCCAGAGAGTTTCGCTTCGTCTGACCCAACTGTCTTGTCAGGTTCCTCAATACCGCTCCAAAATAGACCGCTAGAACTATTTCGCTCAGCGCAATCTCCGCTTTTGTGACAGCTTGATACTGACCCCGAAGCAATACCGGCTTTAGCCAACGAAGAATTAATTCAAGCTTGTCAGGCCGACATCAAGAGACCGCAGTTTGAATAATCGGGG
This sequence comes from Cyanobacteria bacterium P01_H01_bin.15, assembly GCA_038750375.1. GTDB lineage: Bacteria > Cyanobacteriota > Cyanobacteriia > Cyanobacteriales > JAAUTE01 > JAAUTE01. The sequence goes on along the minus strand of JBCDHF010000172.1, from coordinate 2,481 downwards.
TAACAGCTATCAGCGCGATCACAAGTATCAAGAAATTGTTTTTTTGCGATCGCAAAATCCAACTCAATTTAAAAATGGAGGCAGAGGCACCTAAAACCGTTGCCCTTCCCTTTATCGCAGCCAACACCTTGGTAAGGGGGCTGCTGCGTGTCAGAACGCTCTAGAATTAGGCAACTCAAAATCCGAAGTGTCCTAAGCGATCTGGCGAAAGCTATAAGAGGCTCTTCTGAAAAGATTTACAGCGAGTGCTTTAAATGTGTTGACTAAAAAGTGACCAATTGTTGCCCCTTTGCAGTCTTGAGGACTTTAGCCCTCTGGACTTCAAATTGGTAGTATTGGGAAGTTATTGGTGGCGACGGTGATCGCGTAATCATGACTGATTCTCCCAACTCTTCTCCGTCGCCAAATATTGAGCAAAAGGTCATTGGCGATCGCAATACGACGATCGGCGTTAACTATGGCTCGATCACGGTTTACTACGGTAGTGCTCAGGTTCAGGATGTAGAGTCCATTGTCCCGACTGCTCGTAAATTGGGTCCGAATCCATATAAGGGGCTGTTGGCGTTTTTCGAGGCGGATCGCGATCGCTTTTTTGGTCGGGAGGCGGTGATTGCCACCTTGTGGGAGAAGTTTCGGGATTTGCATGAACGGGAGGGAGCGGTTCGGTTTCTGCCGATTTATGGTCCGTCTGGTTCCGGGAAATCTTCGGTCGCGCGGGCGGGGTTAATTCCGGAGTTGGGTGAGAGACCGTTGCCGGGACGCGATCGCGCCAGGGTGGCGGTGATGGTTCCGGGGACAGAACCGTTGCAAGCTTTGGCAGGGGTGTTGGCACAGATTGCCACGGATGAACGAGTGGCGGTGAAAAAAGCGAGGGAGTTTGCGAGTGAACTGACCTTGCAAAACGGTTCAGGGCAATTTGATGGATTACAGCGGATCGCGGTGAATTTGCCAGAAATTGCCTCTTGTCCGTTGGTGGTGCTGGTGGATCAGTTTGAAGAGACGTATTCTCTGTGCAAGGATACCGAGCAGCAGCGGGCGTTTGTGGGGAATCTGCTGTATGCGGCGGGGTCGCGATCGCAATATGTGTCGGTTATTTGTACGCTCCGCAGTGATTTCCTAGGAGAAACCCAGAAGAATTCACAGTTAAATCATCTGTTTTCGGACCAGGGATTTTTGGTGCCGATCATGGGGGCAGACGATTTAGAGCAGGCAATTCAGGGTCCCGCAAGACAGGCAGAATCTCCGCTTGATCAGGGGACTGTAGATCGGTTAATCGAGCAAACCCTTGATCGGGAAGGGGCGTTGCCTTTGTTGCAGTTTGCGTTGACGCGGATTTGGGAAGGACAGGGCGAGGGCAAGGAACCGGCGGAAACCTTAAAGCAAATTGGTGGTGTTGGCGGTGCCTTGGCAGGAGAGGCACAGCGAGTTTATGACAGTTTGCCGACCGAGGCGGAGAGGGCAATCGCACGGCGGGTTTTTCTGGGTGTGGTGCAGTTGGGAGAGGGGGCGAGAGATACGAGACGACGGGCCGTACTCGCCAACTTGCAAGCGGCGACAGATGACGCAACGCAATTTTCGGGTGTGGTTAAGCGCTTTGCTGACAGGGGAGTACGGCTGTTGACGTTAGCTGGGGATGAGCAAGCGACGGTGGAAGTGACCCATGAGGCGTTGTTTGAGCATTGGGGGCTTTTGAATGAGTGGTTGGATGGAAGTCGCGATGATTTGCGGTTTCAGCGACGTTTGGAAGCCGCTGTTAGTAACTGGGTTAATCAAGGTCGCCCGGAAGGGAGTTTGTGGCGTCCGCCCGATCTGGATTTGCTCGAAACGTTTCGGGAAAAGGCTGGCAACAATCTCACTACGTTGCAAGTCGAGTTTGCGAATGCGGCACGGCAGGCTGAATGTGATCGCGTAGCTGAAACTAAGCGGAATCGTCAATGGTTGCAGGGGTTAACGATTGGCGCTTTATCCGCAGCGATAGTGGCGATTGCCGGAGCCGGGATGGCGACATGGCAAACGCGAATCGCTCAACGAGAAACTCAGCGTGCGGAAAATCAAACAGTACGGGCACTGAATCAGACTGCGATCACACATTTGTCGAACAACGAAGGGTTTGATGCCCTCGCCGCAGCGACCCGAGCAGGCTGGCGACTTCAGTTGCTAAGCGCTCCTAATCGAAAAAAAGAGGTCCTCAATCATGTCAAAGGAACTCTGCTGGAAACTGGAATGCTCAACCTCTGGGAATATAACCGTCTCCAGGGGCATTCCCAAGGGGTCAATGCAGTGAGCTACAGCCCCGATGGCAGCACCGTTGCCTCTGCCAGTAATGACGGCACGGTGCAAGTATGGCAAGCAGACGGCGCTCCTATCGCCACCCTGGAGGGGCATTCCGATGCGGTCTGGGCAGTGAGCTACAGCCCCGATGGCAGCACCGTTGCCTCTGCCAGTAATGACGGCACGGTGCAAGTATGGCAAGCAGACGGC
>JBCDHF010000171.1:0-9387 GCA_038750375.1 Cyanobacteria bacterium P01_H01_bin.15 | reverse complement strand
AGACGTCGAGGAGGATTCTGATCATGCAGGAGGCAGCCTAAGTCCAAATCGCCTCTAATGATTTCGTCGTAAGAAGGGTTAATGACAAAATCGTCGCCGATTAGACCCACCCGGACGGCAGCCATCGGTCCAGCGAATGGAATACCGGCCAAGATTACGGCAATGGACGCACCCGTTACAGCCAAGACGTCGGGGGGAACTTGCGGGTCGATAGAAAGGGCCGTGGCGACAATCTGAACATCATCGCGCAGCCAGCCAGGGAATAGGGGGCGCATCGGGCGATCGATCAAACGGCTGGTGAGGACGCCTCTTTCGGGGGGACGACCTTCACGACGCAGGAAACCGCCGGGAATCTTACCACCTGCGTAGAGTTTTTCTTCGTAATCGCAAATGAGGGGCATAAAATCGATGCCTTCCCGACCGGCCGAACGGGTAGCAACGACTAAAACAGAGGTGTCACCGGATTGAACTAATACTGAGCCACCAGCTTGGGGGGCAAAGATGCCGACTTTGAGACGTATGTCACGACCGTCAAACGCGATCGACTTCTCGTACTCTTGCATAGAGTTGTTTTTCCTTTCCTTTTTTTGCTGTGGCAATCCTAACATTTCTGTTTTGCTGGCCTGACGGTTTGAAATCCCTTCGGAACTCAGTCCTAAGGATTGTGCAAGCCGAATTAATCAAAAGTTTTTTTTAGATCTATTTCTAACTGAGAAGACTGATTTATATATTTATGTGAATTCCCATAGTCTCTATTCGGCAGTATGCCGACGGGCCCTTTGCATCGTCTTCCTAGAAAAATGGAGGGCATGCGAATTAACTCCGTCGCCATTGTGTTGCTCCGTCGGGCTGATCAATCAGCACAATACCCTGGGCAACCAACTCATCCCGTACGCGATCACTTGCGGCGTAGTTTTTGGCTTTTCTGGCGGCGGCTCGCTCAGTTATTAACGCTTCAATCGCTTCATCGCTTAATCTCTCGCCATCAGTTTCAGTTTCAGCTTTAGGCTCGGCAACTAACCCTAGTACATCCGCTAAAATCACCAGCGATCGCCAATCGCTTTCTAGAGTCGCTAAGTCCCGCGACGTTTGTCCTTGATGGACCTGTAGATTTTTTTCTTTCCGCAAGTCTTTGGCAATTTCAAATAAGACTGCGAGCCCTGCTGGAAAATTAAAATCGCTATCCACCGCACCTCTGAATTTTTCTGTGATCGCAGAATCAACTTCTCCTTCGGCGGACCAATGAAAATTCGAGCCAACCAATAGCCCGTCTTTCAGTGTTTGCCAACCGTTAGTGGCAGACTGCAATGCCTCATCCGTAAAATCGAGAGGTTTGCGATATTGAGCCTGCAACACAAATAGCCGCACCGCCATCGGTTCATATTTCTCCAACAACTGACGAATAGTGATGAAGTTCCCCAACGACTTCGACATTTTCTCGCCATCTACCTTCACCATACCGTTGTGCATCCAATAGTTGGCTAGCGTTTTACCCGTGCAGGCTTCGGACTGTGCAATCTCGTTTTCATGATGGGGAAATATCAAATCACTCCCCCCAGCATGAATATCAATGGTGTCCCCTAATCGCTCACGCACCATGGCGGAACATTCAATATGCCATCCTGGGCGACCTGGCCCCCACGGCGAGTCCCAAGAAGGCTCTGACGGTTTAGCGGCTTTCCATAAAGCGAAATCAAATGGATCCTGTTTTTTGGGTTCTGCATCTTCTATGGAATTAACCCGACCACTCGCACCAGCTTGCAGGTCTTCCAGCTTACGCCCAGACAGCTTTCCATATTCCTCGAAACGTCGTACCGAGAAATACACATCGCCTTCTGCTGCATAGGCAAATCCCTGTGCTTCCAAATCGACAATGAATTGTTTAATGGCGTCCAACGTGTGCGTGGCACGAGGATAGGCATTTGCCTCACTGACATTCAGCCGTGCCATATCCTCAAAATATGCTGCAATATACTTCTCCGTGACCGCTTCCATCGAAGAATCTTCTACGATCGCGCGCTTTAAAATTTTGTCATCAATATCTGTGAAATTCTGAATGTAATTAACCTCATACCCACACCAATTCAGATAGTTCCGCACCGTATCCCAGACAATGCAGGTGCGCGCATGCCCCAAATGGCAATAGTCATAAACTGTTATTCCGCAACAGTACATCCGAACCTCGCCCTCAACCAAGGAAGTAAATGCTTCAGACTTGCGAGACAGCGAATTATAAACAGTTAAGGACATGAGGATTGCTACTTAAACTCTTCATAGCTATCCTACCCACAAGGGGTTCGTTCTGGGCACCCTGACCTAACGTTAATGCCCTGTCGGATAAATTTGTGATCGCAGATTACCCAAAGCGCTCAGGATTCGGGTCCATCAGCTCCTCCCTCACTTTCTTCAAGACTGGGCGCCAAGGTTTGGAGCAAAGAGGAGACTTGGGTTCCGACTTCACTATTATTGCCCGTCGGTTTAAGCATCTGTCGTCCAGGCGACATCTCGGGTCGCTCAAGAGAGCGCTCAATGCCTTCGCCAATGTACTGATTAATCCTGTGCTGCAATTCTGCCTGAGCTTTGTGGCGTTGATACGCGGCCCCTTCTTCCGTGGTGGCATACAAAGGAGGTAAGCGATTGAGGGCATAAGCCGTAATGTCGCCCACATCCAGGCGATCATCGCTGGTTACATCTATTTCGGCCACTCGCTTTAGGGCTTCACTCAGCACCAACTCTTCCATGACATTAATGAAATGCTTGTAGGGTTGGGCGACAACGGCTCCAGCCCGAATCGCGCCCATCAACTGTTCTAGAGCCTGGTATTCTTCCGTGCTCAGTTCTTCGGTCTTGGCCACCAGTTCCCCAACCGTCGTTTCCATGCTCGAAGTCAATCGCCCAGAATTCAGGGCTTGCTGAACCATACTTTCAATGCTCATACAACTGACTTACCCATAAAAATGCTCATAAATATTGAATTGCAACAAACTGATCTAACCGGGCTGAACACGGCAATCCGAAACCTACGATTTGGGTTTTAGATAAGCTAAGCTGTGACGCCAAATCAGCGTCTGTTGTGCGTATTGATCCTCGAGACAGAAACATTCCTGGTCTTGCCACAAAATCTTGCCCACCAACAGATCGTCGGTCAAGAGTTTCAGCTCAACTTCTTGCTTGACTTGAATCAAACTTTGTATTTTCCGGATGCTGGGAAGCCCGGTATCAAAATCTACCATTGCACTTTCTGATATCGCCTTAATATTTGGACTGGCGAGATCTTAACAGTGTTTCTTGGCACCAGACCCTTTCAGATGAGGTTTCTGCATAATTTATGGCTGTCGCCAGAACACTCAGTAGCTCCTAAATTCTGAATGGTCAGAACTTCAAGTGTCTTGGTCCGACGTTCTTCTCCATCCACCGCAATGGCATTTGCACGATCTTTCCGATGCTAGTTAACCGTATTTAAAGTTAGTAAGCAATTAGGAGAACTCACCCAAATCTTGTTCGCGATCGCAAAAATAGTCTAGAAATTTTTTATGCTGGGAGCATTCACTACGACTGCAGCCTCTTGCCCGTGAAATTTACAAAGTATCAAGGTCTCGGCAACGATTTTGTCTTACTAGATAATCGCCAGCAATTAGAGCCCCTGGTTACCCCCGTCCAAGCCGAACAAATCTGTGATCGCCATTTTGGCGTGGGCGCTGACGGCGTGATTTTTCTTCTGCCAGGGGGCGCTGGCACTGATTACACCATGCGCATTTATAATTCCGACGGTTCTGAGCCGGAGATGTGTGGTAATGGCATTCGCTGTCTCGCTAAATTTATTGCCGATCTCACGGGTAAAACCACGGGCCAAATAACCATCCACACCCTGGCTGGGCTCATCGTGCCGGAATTATTACCAGACGGTCAAGTCAAGGTGGACATGGGCGAGCCGATTCTCCCTGCAGGCGAAATTCCAACGACCCTCGTTACCGCCGACCAAAAAGCGATCTCAGCCCCCCTCACGGTCGAAGACACTCATTGGCAAGTCACCACGGTCAGCATGGGCAACCCACACTGTATTACTTTCGTTGAAGCGGTCGACTCCATTTCCCTCGCAACTATTGGCCCCAAATTTGAGCATCATCCGGCTTTCCCGGAGCGAATTAACACTGAATTTGTGGAAGTGCTCAACCGCAACCATCTCAAAATGCGGGTATGGGAGCGAGGTGCCGGCATTACCTTGGCCTGTGGAACCGGGGCTTGCGCCACTGCCGTTGCGGGTGTGCTAAACAATCTTTGCGATCGCACTTGCACGATCACACTTCCCGGGGGCGATCTCGAGATCCTCTGGTCAATGGAAGACAATCACGTTTACATGACGGGTCCAGCCGTTCCCGTATTTGACGGAGAGTATTCTCTGTAGAAAGCTGTTTAGTGGGTTTTGATTGAGAGCATTCACCAAACTCCCCAAACTGACTTTCTGTCGTCTAAAGACCAAACTCCATGACATTAGAACCGGAAATCGTTCAGCAAAAAATAGCGGATTACTATCGGCATCTCAGCAATTTTGAACTGGAGCCCTGGCTAGCCTGCATGACGCCAGATGCGGAAATTTACGATCCAGTCGGCAGTCCGCCCCTCTTGCCCAGTCAAGACGGCGCGAAATTTATGGGCTTTTTGACCCAAATTTATGCCAAGTTCGAAATTACCTTGGGCGAGATTTTTGTTGCTGGCAATGCCGCTGCTGTTCAATGGGAAATGACCGTTACCGGCCGCAATGGACGCAGCACTAAAGCGCAAGGGATCGGTACCTTTACCATCACTGAAGATGGGCGCTTCAGTCGTACTGCTAGCTATTGGGATGATCAAGCTCTTAAAGCAGCCCTCAGAGAGTAATGTCTCTCGAATCAGTTATGGCAAGCCACGTAGGTCGAAGGGTAGTTGAACGCCAGAACGCAATATTAAGCGACTCAAAATTAAAGATGCTCTAAGCGATTTAACGAAGGCGATAACTATCGATTAATTCAACCCGTCACCCGTTGAAGCAACGCGATTACTTCGTTGCGGCTCAGCTTACCCCGTCCCAAGGACATGACGTCCAATGTGCCATAGGCGAGCGTCAACGGAATTTGACAAAAATCGAGGGCAGGACCTCCTTTTAAGGATTTCACGTAACTATCAGCTAGCGCCAGGTTGCGGCGAGCATAGGCATCGAGATCCGTGACTTGCCATCCCGGAGGAAAAAAGCTTACGCCCCGATGAAAATCTTCCTGATGATTGCGCAAAATATTGACGGCCTGCAAACCCCGGCCAAATCCGATGGCGTCTTGGCGGCTTGTTTGGGTGCCATCAAACCAAGCCCAAAGCTCTGATAGTAATAATCCGACTGCTCCAGCAACACTAAAGGTATAGCGATCGAGATCACTTTCAGACTCAATTTGCCAGTTAACCTCAGACCAATAAGCCATCCGGTCTGCCATTGCAGCCGTCGCGTCCCAAACACGGGGTGCAATCTCCTTGGGCGGCAATAGTGCCCATTCCCCGATGCGGAGCGAAACTTCGGGCAACGGATCTAAAAATCCTAGCTCACGAGCAGTGGTTTCCAGCCTGTCGGAAAAGGTGCTGACAGTTGCCAGCTCTGTCCCCGCTTGTAAATTTAAACTGATTAAGCGTAAGAGCCTTGCTTTATCAGGATTCGCCAGATGAGGGTGATCTTCAATTTCATCAATGGCACGCATACAGAGATAAGCCCCAGCCACAGCCTCTTGGAGACCTTGGGGTAAACGAGCAATTGGAATAAAAAATGTCCGGCTCGTCCGTTTCAGAATATCCAGAGCGCTATCACAACAATTCATCCAAATCACTCCTCACCCAGATAACCGTTTATTATTTTTCACATTTAATCTAAGCGGGTCTGAATTCTTTGACAATCTGACCACACCACTTATCTTTTGGCACACTTTACCAAAACTATTGGCAAGGAAAAATAAAGGAAATCTAGCCTTCACCAAATCGCGCGAGACAGCCCTGACTCTCAAGTGCCGAATCTCCAGGCATTTCCGTTTGTCCCCAGCTCTTGACATCAGCATTTAGCGCTATTGACCAAGTTCCCACTCGCTGATCGTTTTCATGTTTCGTGAAAGTTCCCAGACTAAAATTAATTGATGTAATCGCAGTTCCTTAGTTTTCAGATTCACGGCTCATCAGCTTGAAATCAGTCCTGAATTGTCCCAAATTCATTGATCCCCATCGGATTGACCGCTGCTAGTCGGGGATAACACAAAGCTCCGCCCAACTGGGTGATTGCCTTGGGTGAGGTCAGTCAGCTTTGTATTCGTAAGAGTAGAAACCACTGGTCAAATTTTGGTAGGAGGCTGCTGATGACTCGTTCCCTTCTTCGTTGGATTCTTGGGTTGGCAATTCAAACCGCCTTCACAGTTGCGGTAGGTCTGGGCACTGTCAACCTGCTAAGCCGTTTGCCTTAGGGCGCTAAGACTGATGCGCTCATCTTGTATCAAGTCGAAAATTATTCAGAATGCCCCATTATTTCCGCTGCGTGATCGCAGAAAGTAATTCGTAAAAAGGCTGCCAATTATCAGCGGCGACTATCGGCTCCCAAATATCCTCAATGACCGGTCGCAACAAGGCGGTACGCGGGTTGCACTGTCGGAGAGTCTCTGAGAACTGCTGCTCAAAAGCCTCTTGAGGGAGCGTTAGTAAGGCTTGGTAGTAGGTCTCTCGCCAAGTCTCAACCGGCGGAATGGACGGCAGCCCGGTATTTTCGAGAATAAGTTCCGGGAATTCAAGCCAGCCTCGGTTGCACTGCTCCGAGAGATCTGCAAAAAAGCCATGGTAAGGTATTTGAGTTTCTTGAAGCAGCCGCAATGTATCGGTGATAAGCCGCGGGGCAAGGGGATTGGGAAAATCAACAAACCCTAACTTACGCAAAAATCGTTCTGCAAAATGGGCTTCGTAAGCATCACTAAACCCCTTTAATCCCTCTTCTAACTCAGACTTTGACATCACCATTCCGAGTGGACGCTGTAGAAGTTCCAGATTGAGGCGACAGATCAGAGGCTGATTTCCGTAGCTATATCGACCGTTGTAGTCAAAATAGGCGGCTGTAAAACGGGGATCGTAGGTCGGAATAAAGGCATAGGGTCCATAATCAAAACTCTCCCCGGTAATTGACATATTGTCCGTATTGAGAACCGCATGGCAAAATCCAGCTACCATCCACTGAGCTGCTAATTGCGCCACTCGCTCAACCAATTCCCGATAAAACTGGACTCGTTTTTCAGCAGAGTCGCCGGTGAGGTGAGCATAATAAATTGCGATCACGTGATCCAATAATTTTTCAATCAGATCCGGACGCTGTAGATAGGCCAAGCGTTCAAAGGTGCCAAAGCGGATATGGGAGCGGCTAAAGCGAACCATCACAGAAGAGCGAGTCGGGGACGGCTCATCCTGCCGAAACAGCATTTCTCCGGTTTCAATCAAACTCAAGCAGCGTGAGGTTCGAACGCCAAGTTGATGTAGGGCCTCGGCCGCTAACACTTCTCGAACACCCCCTTTTAAAGTCAATCGACCGTCAGCCGTTCGCGAATAGGGCGTCTGTCCAGATCCTTTAGTGCCAAAGTCATAGAGGTTTCCGTCAGTGCCCCGAACCTGCCCATAAATAAAGCCTCGACCGTCTCCGAGCCGGGAATTGTAGGCGCCAAACTGGTACCCATGATACCGAAGCGCCAAAAACGGACGAACCCCACAAAATCGACCAAACGCCTCAATAAAATCTTCGTCTTGGACTTGCTCTCTAGACAATCCCAAACGAGGTAACAGATCGTTGTTGCGAAAGCGAAGCTGATGCTCGGGAAATTCAGCGGCAGGGACCGGATCGTAATAGTCATCGCCTAGGTTCTCCCAAGCGAGTTCATAATTGAGGGCTAAAAAAGGATTTGCGTCCGTCATGATGCGGGGATACAAATTAATTCAATCTTGACTCTACCGGGTATCCGTTGAGCACAAAGTACTTTGGACCCATGATGCTTAATTCCTTACCAAAAATCCCTCGGCACTTGTCCTCATGGCACCGGCAGCGCTTGAACCGGAAACACATAGGACAACTCGTTGCCACATTCTTGCTGACCTTAAACTTTCCCACAGTCGCGATCGCACAATCGTCCCTGCAAGGTGAAGCCATCGTCCAAGAGTTATCCCAATGTTTGCTAGCCACTTTGACCGAAAATCCCAGTGCCGACCCAGAGGTTTTAAAGGCCGTTTCTACTCAGTGCTTCTATCAAACTCTTTTTTTAGATCGAGACGGTAACATCCGCTCGGATATTGAAGACCGCCTAGATGCTGTCGTCGCAATCACGGGAAAATCACTTCCGTCTGCCGTAAGTGCAGGACAAGCAACGGTCACGCTCAACCGACTTCCAGATACGGGGCTATTTTCTGTTCCCGTCAAGATTCGCGACCGCCCATTAGAATTACTTTTTGACACTGGCGCGTCCGATTCAATTCTGTCGGCGACCGTGGCAAAGTCCCTAGAACTAGCTGGCGTTGCAGTTCCGGATGAAGTTTTTGCGTACTTGGTGGTCGGCGATCGCTGTGAAGGTATGAACGCCTCACTATTTCCCCTACCGCCCATTGCTATCGATAAAGCAAAAGTGGAGCAACTTAACGGATTAAGTGTCCAAACTCTTTTCCAGTCAGTCCCATCAATTGATGGCATTTTGGGATTGAATTTCCTGCGTCAGTTTGACCTGTTTTTTGATCCCGCTCTGGGGCAATTGCAATTGCGTTCCCCATCTACCCCACGACCCGATGCGCTTCCTCTCACCGGCCGTTTGGGCGTTATGACCATCCCTGTGACTATCAACGACGAACAAACCCTTACCTTTTTGGTGGACACAGGGGCAGAGTTAACGGTCTTAAGTTCAGCCGCCGCCAACAAAATTAGTCTTCCCCCCAGTGGTTACAGCGCAGTTCAAGTTATGGGGCTGTGCGGAGAAACGACGGCTAAAGCCATCGAGTTAGAATCACTTGCGATCTCATCTCACCGTCAAACAAATTTACCAGCGATCATTCTAGATTCACCGGTATTGACGCTGCTCGGCATTGATGGAATTGTCGGCCAAAACTATCTGAATCGTTATCAGCAACTATGGCAATTTGGTCCTGCCAACGCCCTAGGCTATTCAGAGACAGGCGGATTAGTTCTCTCCCCTCTAGCGCAAGACAACCCTTATCAGCCTTAGTGTTTCGATTTAATGAAGGAAAGGATAGCCATAATTGAGAAATTTTAGTGTGACGGTATCTCCACTCAAGCCAGAGAACTAGCGAGAAAGTTCTTCCATCTCAATCACTCGCTCTTCCCAATCCTTGACTAAAAAATTGAGCGGT
>JBCDHF010000170.1:0-9424 GCA_038750375.1 Cyanobacteria bacterium P01_H01_bin.15 | reverse complement strand
TTCAACCACAAGCAAGAGTTCATTAGTAAGCTTTTCTGCCTTAAACAGTAGTTCAACCGAGCTATGTCGGCCAGGTTTGAGGCGGCGTATCAGTATCTGGCGGAGCATCCCAAGGCGATGAAGGTGGTGAATGGTATCGCGAAAGAGCGGTATCAACGGCGGAAGCGGGCAGCGGATTTGCGGAAGTTGGAAACGATGCAGAAGCGGTTGAACTCTTTACATGATTGAGGCCTACTGCGATTGAGACAATAGGGTTGTATTTAGCTAGCTCTTAATCGCAGTAAACACAGTAGATTATCCTGTCTCTTCTCCCTCAAAAATGCTTCTAAGACTGAGAGCTTTAAGGGCTAAGGTTATCAATGTGTAGCAGTGGCAATTTTGGACCACAAGAGCATTCAGCATCACCAATAAAATCCACACAATATCTTTATTGCCTGCGTAATGCACCTGAGTCATTTGAAGCCACCTTCCGAAACCGCTATAGGCAGAATTTAGTACATATGCACGCATGGCACAGTGCGGTATTTTTTCAACCACGCGAACAACGCAGTGCAGCTCAAATGAACTATTAAGTATTTGGTGGCGACCCGCAAAATACTGACTCAGAGTAGTGCATTTGAACGCACGAATGAACTCTGAATAGTTCATGCTTAAATAAAAATGAACTATGCAAAGAAAAATAAAAAGCGTTTGATATATTAGGCTGCTAAAGCCTGAATTCAAAATTTTTAGGACAGTGGTTTGTTAGTCAACTGTTACTCTGTGGAGAATCTGAAGTGGGCAATGAAATTGGGCTAGGAGAATTAATAACAAAAATCAAGAAAGAGCTTCAATCTACTGATAAGGCGTCACGAGCATTTTTGGTTGAAAAAGTTGAACTGGAGCTACAGGTGTTGGTTTCTAAAGATGTTGATGCTGAACTTCAAGGTCAAGCAAAATCAGATATAAAGATTTCTGTTCTAAGTTTTGACCTGTTCAAGGTGGGAGAAATACAGGGTAGTGCGCGTGTTTCCGGCGAGATGGGAAGACAAGATATCCAAAATATAAAGCTAACTCTTACTCCTGCCGTTTTGAATAAGGATCTGATGGATAGCCTTGAGGACGCAACACTTGAGGAAGTTAAGAAAGGAACTGAGAAAACAGTGCTTCAGGGCGATGGAGACCGGATTTAGTGCATTATAATGAAAACTCTAAAATTGATCCTACATGCAAGTAGTAGAGTTAAATTCCAGATTTCAACCGATGGATATCCGTCGTCGGATTCTAGCCTTCCATACACAGATGAACATGGAGAATCCAAGAAACTAGATAGTGTGCTTTACGCACTAGACTGGATTCCCTCTTCAAAAAGTGACAGGCCTGAGCTCGATGCGAATGATGACCGGGAGTGGATGAAAAATGAAGGAATCCTGAGTGATGACGGAAGTACTTTTACTAATAATGTAAGAGAAATAGTTGGCAAAAGGTTGTATTCATCTATTTTTCCAGGAGAAATTCGTGATCGTCTAAATTTAGATCTTAAAGAGCTTATTGATCATAACCAAGAAGACCGCGATGGGAATAGATTGCATATTTCCATCCAATATAACGCAGCATTGAATGAAAGATGCAACTTTTCTTTATATCCTTGGCAGCTTGCTCATGATGGGAAAGAGTTCATAGCAAGAAGACTCGCTTGTTTCTCTCATTTGCTTGTGTTTGGCGAAGAAAAGTCGAGTTTTACTAGGCCTAAGAGAGGGAGAATTCTGTTGATTTCTTCAGAAGCCACTGACGGAAAAATGGAGAGGATTCAACCAAAGGAGTCAGAAATTCAGCAGTCGATTACTGAGGTAGAAGATAATGACGCTACCTGTAAAGATCGCTTAGCGTTAGCAAACTGGATTGGAAATACTAAAAAACACACTTTTGAGGCGCTAAACCTATACTTGACCACGCATAGAAATGATCCTGAATGCCCAAATATTATACATTTTGATGGCCACGGCGTATTCAAGAGACGTTGCAGAAACCCTCATTGCTCTAAATTGTATTCAAGAAGTATATCAAGATGCAGTGACCCAGAATGCAATTGGTCTTTACCTCCACCGGAAGGGTTTTTGCTTTTTGAGAATAAATTAGGCAAGCCCGATTACAGGTCTGCTAAAACTTTTGCAAAAGCAATTCAGATAATACGACCAGTCTTAGTTGTGCTTACTGTTTGCAGATCAGCTATGGCCCGAGAGGATAAATCAGTTTTCAATGGAATCGCACAAGAGTTGATCCATCATGGAATTCCAGCGGTGATTGGAACTCAATTTAGCCTTAGCGAAAAAAGCGCTGCTGAATTTTCTAAACATTTTTACCAAACCCTTGCTATTGAAAATTCCTTACTAAAGGCAGTATCGCAAGCATGTGAATCTATTGATGAGAAATTCAAAGAATTGGAATGGTATCGACCAATTGTTTTTATGCGCTATGAGGGTATTGAGGATGGCAAATTATTTGACTTCGATCAAGTCCAAATTCCGAATAGTCCTAAAGAGGAAAAAGACATGGCGGTAGTTATTAATTTTCAACAGCATAAAATTTCCAAAATCAAGGGACATATAGATACTTTCAGAAGTAGCGTCAAGCCGCTAACTGAGGCCATCAGTCATCAGACAATCATAACGCACTCGAAATTCAAAGACTTTTTACAAATGGAATCTATTCACCCATCTATTGATGAGCTCATAGAGTTTCTTAAAACAATAAAGTACAAGACGCTTCGGATAATGGAGATTATCAGAATAAAGAATAATCTCAAGGAAAATAGTATTTTGCTGACTCAAAAATCCACCTGGTTTAAGTATAACACCAGTAGTTCAGCTGAATACAATGATTATTCTGATGCTGCACGAGAGGCTGTCGAGGGTATTTTGAATAACTTGAAATACTTAGACGAGTACCTTTCTGATATCCAGAATAATTTGTAGTCTTCCAGCTTTTCGAGGAAGACATTTGTGAAACGAAAATACTCTATATGAGCAGTGAATTTGCGCCATTGTAAAGTTTCGTGAGCATAGAAAACATGTGTCTTCTGAAACAAGTTACTCAGACAGCTTTATAGAGAAGATAGATGAATTAGTAAAGGAATTGAAAAATAAATGGGAAATTTTAGCAAACAAGCCTGAATTAAAATATGATCTTGAAGCTAGATTAACTGCTATTTCAGAAGTTAGAAGTTGGTTTGTTGGGGAGGCAGACGAAAAACCTGATAGCTACTACGGAAAGCTTGAAATGATATCCGAAGAGGAGTTAAATGAAACTGTTGTCAATGGGTTGAGAAGCAAGTTTACAGAAATAAGAGCTGGGCTCGAATATTACCGCCATGCTGTTGAAAGAGCTCGTCGTGAGAAGCGACTGGTTACCAAAAATGACGAAAAGATACTCGTTGAAGTGACAGATGATATTCGGGAAATGTATAAATTGCTTGAAAATTTCATGAATAATAAAATTTCAGAAAAATCAACAGATGGAATTTTGGAATCGGAAGGGAGTGGTTTGTCAAATATATCGAATATTGCCGATAAAAAAGGAGAAAATCCTAAGGCTTCTAACGGGGATTCATGATGCTATATATTAAAGAACTTCGGGAAAGCTTGATATTCTGAATATGTTTATGCAACTGACTTTTACTCGTTATCAGCTGTCGCCAAAATCTGCTCCACCGTCAACGTCAACTCCGGAAACGTCAGACAGGGCACCGTCTCCCCCTCCACATATTCCGCCTTCCGATAAACCCCATCCTCCAGCGCCAGCACAATCACTTTCTTCCCCTTCCCCCGCTGACAATACTTCGCCGGAATCTGCCCATGGTAGTCCACAATCCAGTACTCCAGCACCTGCAGCGCCTCATACTCCTCCTGCTTTTCCACCAGGTCCGTACTCCAGTTGCCAGAGGCGATCTCCACAATCATTCGAGGAACGCTGCGAATCCCCGGTTGTCGATCCTCCCGGCGGGTTGCAGGCCGATCAATCACCGCCACATCAGGGCGTCGGCCTCTAGCGTTATCAATTATCAACGCATTCCGCTTTCGCACCGAGTATCTCAGCCTCATGCGCCGATACTGCAGTTCAAACATAAACGAGAGGAACTCTAAAATCTCTTCATGCCAATCATCCGGTTCCGGCATGAGCACCAGCCTCCCATCTACCAGTTCAAATTCATCGAGTTCATTGCCATCCTCAACGTCAATGAACGCTTCAAAGGTCAGGTCTCGCGTGACAGCCGGAATCATCATGGCACTTTCGATCAGTCCGTAGTGGCGTCAGCCTACAGCCAGACTGAACACCTGATCACATAAAGGGACATCAGTTTGCTGTCATTCTAATCCATCCCTTTTAGCCCATAATTGTCGCAGCTCATTACAAGGTGGTATTTACTAGATTGATGGACACGTAAACACTTTCCACAGACTCTCCAGATATGAAACCTGCCTATTTGTCCACTGCTTCTCTAAAACCCATAGCCATTAACACTTTCAGCGGCAATCATCCTATCTGGCGCTGCCCCAGACCAAGCGATCGCGTCACCCGTTACATCCGATGCAAAAACTATTAAAGGGAAATCAAGATTGACACGAAGGTGAGTTACATAAACCTTGTCAGCTACTCGAACACCATAAAGTTCTGGTGTGATCGCAACCAAGTTAATTTGGCAAGGCGCTCGTCACTTACTTGGGTCTTTCCCTTGCGCAACATCGCCCAGATACCGTTGCACAAAGGTTTGGGCGGCATCAGGGTTAAGTGTGCGCAGAGCATTGGTAATTTCAACCAGCGTCTCGGCTGAAGGGTCGCGGAGCTCATGCACCCAGCGGTAGACGGTACCGCGTTCCGTGCCCAGAGTGGTCGCGAGACCGTTTTGGCTAATCCCGTACTCTTCCAGCACCTGTTTTAAGACTTTCCCAGCTTTTCCCATGCCTCTGATCGTGTCAGAGGTTTTTAACGGGGTAAATGTGTGCCACTCGGCATACATTTAGATTACACTTGCTTGTAAGCCAGCTGGCACACACGAGATCAAGAAATCACCGTCGAATTTTTGCGGGGGCTCAAAATATGACAAGACGTAAGGATGCTGCCGTCACCCAGGTTCAGTTGCCTCAAGAAAATGGGCGCGAAAAGGTGCGCATCATGGTGCTGGGTTCACCTGAAGGCGTAGACAGTATTGTGAAATCGCTGCACAAACTGCGATTTGCCGAGATGAAGGAGTGGTCAAATCCATTGCCGACGGGTCGTGACGGTGAGGTGATGCGGATTTTGACCAAAATCGTTCGACAAGACTTCACTTAAAACCATTTCTAAACAGCTCAAAGAGATGTGCTAAAACAAAGCCTTTAACGCCGGAATCGTCTCCCACCAGTTCTTTGGATACGGATCAACCTGGTCAGCTATAGCGGTGTGCAGGTTGGTCAAGCACAGTAGCAACAGTGTGTGAACCAGTGTCGTACATCCTGGAGGGAAATCAAGCTCAGTCCCTGAGCGATTGCTTCGTGCAGGGTTTCCGGGGTGCGGGCCTCAACCGCCCGCAAATAGCCCTTTAACTTTGACCATAGATTTTCAATGGGATTGAAGTCGGGGGAATAGGGGGACAAGTAAACGAGTCGTGCGCCCACCGCCTCAATCACCTGCCTGACTCCATCGACTTTATGGGCGGGTAAATTGTCCATGACTACCACGGCCCCTGGCCAGAGGAGAGGACACAGGAGCGTTTCGACAAACCACAAAAAGACATCGCCCGTGGTGCCGCCCGTGAAGCTGAGCCCCTCCACAAACCCAGCCTTGAGGCTCATGGCACCAATGAGAGAAATATTTTTACCTCGACCTTTGGGTTGCTGAGCGTAAGCCCGTTGGCCTCGCAACGACCGGGCATAAAGCGCAACCATCGCTAAGTTGACACCCGTTTCATCCAGAAACACCAAATCTTCGGCGGCGACATCCCGAAGGCTTTGCCAGTAGTCGCGGCGTTGCTGCTGTTTTGTTTCGCGGTAGGCTTCACGGGCCTTGAGACTTTTTTTTCGCGTGATATCCAGTTTGTGGAGGGTGCGACTGATGGTGCTGCCGCTGACGTGGGTGCCGGTCCGGGCGGCTCAGCGCTCAGCCAGTTGGGCTAAAGTAGCATCGTTGTCCGCTTCTACCAACTCCCGTAACACCTCATGATGAGGGGCTTGAAGCGTGGGTTGAGGGCCGCCAGCATAGGGGTGGGGGGCGATGCTGCCAGTGGCTCGATACTGTTTCACCAGGAGGCGGACGCTATCTTGACTGACTTGAAAGCGTTTGGCTAATTGTCGAATTGACCCCTCCCCTTGCTCGTAAAGGGTGACGATGCGCTGACGTAAATCGGCAGAATGGGGACGCATAATAACTACCAGAGCAGTACAAATGAGCGTACTGCATAAGCTTGCACACCGCTATATTTCCCCAACCGGATATGCTGCACAGCCTCACCCTTCATGCGCTTCACCCAACTGTAGACAGTTTGCCCAACTGTAGACCTCGGTAGACGAGGGTGTCTACAGGCTAAATTCCTTTCTGGATAAGCGTTTCAGCCCTAACTGTAGACATGTAGACACTTTCCCAAATTGCCAGATTTCTAAACCCTGTCTACTTGTCTACAGTTTGCTTGAAAGCTATAAATAGCAATCATTTCAGCGGTAGACGGGGGTGTCTACACTTCCCGCGAACTGTCTACAGCCTCTACAGTCGTTCTCCATCGCAGCCGTTGCCCCTCGCCGCTGGTTTCTCCATAGCCCATTGCTTCCAATTCACGAAAATGGGAGCGGATGATATCAGAGCTAGCCTTCCGCAGACTGCGCTCAAAATTTCGCACATCCCGCGCGGTCAGCCAACCCCTGACCCGCGAGAGTTGAATCAGCTTCGTGTAAATCGGCTCCAATACTCCCCAGGCGGTTTCCCCTTCGGCGTACAGCAACTTTACCTGCCCCATAAACCACCGCACCAGCTTGATCGCCGATCGCACCGACTGCACCGACACCGCTGCATCCGGCTGTCGCCGCTCCACCGCTGCATTCAAGCAGTGCAGAATGAGCGCCAGCCGTCCCGTATAGCCCTGCATCTTGGCATACACCGCCTGCAATCCCTGGTGAGTTTCAGTGATGCGCAGCTGATCTAACTGGTCATACCAATCCGCAAACGCTCTTTTGGCTTCTGGTGACAGCGGGTAGCAACGAGGTGGGAATCCCGCCAATCGCTGGTAGATCCCGTAAAGCTGCTCCGACAGGTCATCCGGCTGAGTCTGCCGAGGGAAGGGGGCGGGCTTTAGCGACAACAGGCACCATAGAAACCGAGCCCATTGCCCATTGGCATCGGAGAAATCTCCCATCATCTCGCGCAGGATGTCCGGCTGAATTGTGCCCGTGATGCTGAGACTGGTGCGCGGCAGGCTGATGCGCACCCCACTCGCCCGGTCCACCTTCAGCCCAGAACCATCAAACGCTGTCAGCAGCGACTCCTTGTCATGGCCTCGACCATTCCGGTACTGGTTCTGGCCCTTAAACAGGGCCGCTAGTTCATCCGGCGTAACCAGAATGCCCCGTTCGGGTTGCTGAGATTGCATCCGCGCCAGGGCCTCTCGCGTGGCATCAGCGGTGTGATACTCCCGTGGCAACGGTTTTCGGGGGCGCGGTCCCCGATCTTCAGGCTTAGTCAAATCCCAATCTCGTAACGCTATCTCGTAAGCGGCTATCTCGTGGTCATAGTCCTGATCGGCTTCTGCCTGCAAGCGCAGCAGCGGCCCCAAAATCTGTCGCTGAATCGGACTCTTCTTCGTACCTGAGGGAGCCACCAACCCTGTGAACAGGATCGGCGGGGCGTAAAAGCCCATGCCTGCATCAATTTCTAGTTCCGTCCCGATGGGTAACAGCGAAGCGGCAACGGGGAGCAGTGTCACTAGCATGGCTGCTGGGGTTGCCCCAATCCAGCTAGAGATGCGTTCTAAAGAATGCGCCAATTCGGCAGGCAGAAAATCACCCAAAACCAGCTGATAGTCGCCAATCTTCAGCAGCGTGTGAATTTCAGCGATGCGATCGCCCCGTTCCTCTTGCTGCTCCAGGTCCGCTTGAATCGGCTTGACCAGACTCCAGACATCCTTAGCGGCCAATCCCGACTCTCGATGCCACTGCAATACCTGTGCCGCCAATTCCAACTCCGAATGCTCCGCCGCTAAATAGCTGCGCAACTGCTCGTTCAAAGCAGGCAAGTCCAATGATTTAACCCTTGCTGGTGGAGATGATCCAAGTTGTCGCCGCTCTCCTAATGCCGCCCGAATCTGCTCAGCCGTTGCGCCCTCCGCAATCCAGTCTGCAACATCAAGACCGCCATGTTTAGGCAGGTTTTGCCAACGCAGGCTCTCCGGGTAGGGATAGCACCACTGGGCATCTGGAAAATCCTGGGCAATCTCTTCCATGTGGGCAATGCCGACCTGGTCGCGATCAGGGCACAACACCAGGTGAGCCCCTTCCAAGTCCTGGGCATATTCGCCATAGCTGCGATACTTCTTAGAACCCCCCAGCGTTGTTGTTGCCGGAATGCCAATATTCCACAACGCATCCGCGCAGCCCTCCCCTTCCACCATCCAGATGGTTTGGTCTGCGGAGATCGCTCTTCTCACTTCCGCATAGCGATAAATCGCTACCTGCTTTCTGACCAAAGGTGTCAGTCCCTTTACCCACTGTTGCCCATCCCAGTGATACTGGATAAAGAACTTTGTGCCGCCCCCATGATCGACCCGCGTCACCTTCACCAGGGGCTGACCCCGCCGAGTTGGATAAAAGAAGTCTTGCCGCTGCTGGGGACGAGCGGGCTTCTCTGATTGGGCTGATGTCGAGAAATACTGGCCCCATAGACCGTCAGCGGTGGCCCCGCGATAGACGTAGCCCTCAACAGTTGAATCCTGGTCGATGTGGCTGTGACAGAAGACCACCTCCTCATTCCAGCGGCAGTCTGGATCCTTAGTGCGATCGCAAATTGGGCAGGGGCGCGATCGTCCCGAATAAATATACTGTGCCATTATCAGCTCCTGATTCCAGAAGCTGGGTCATCAACATCAAGCTGCTAATTCTTGGTAAAGCAATGATCAAAGCTGCATTTTTGTCATAGACATTTCCAGCAACTTTGCTATAGTTAGAAACACAAGTTTTACTAGCAGGGCGATCTCTGAAGCGGTTCTGACAAACTCCTTCAAATTGTTGATTGACCCAGCTTAAAAGACAAAAACGAAAGTGATGCACCCTGACACTTCAATCGTTAGGGTGTATTTTTTTACTCTCCTGATGCTGTTATCTCTTCAGAAGAGCCTTCAATTGAGTGATGCGTTTTCAGGAAAGAATTTACCTGTCAAATATTCCTAACGTCGCTTTGAAGAGACTCGCGGTGCCTTTCTTTGATT
>JBCDHF010000169.1:0-9448 GCA_038750375.1 Cyanobacteria bacterium P01_H01_bin.15 | reverse complement strand
GCAGTGGCTGCAAGCAGTGTCGGGATCATCAGTACGCCGAACCAACCGACATACAGACGGTTCTCGGTGCTTGTGATCCACTGGCAGAACTGTTCCCAAAGGGACGCCCGTTCCTGCTGTTGGATAGTTGTTGTCATGATTGCGTTTAAGGAATGATAAATATGATTGTGCCTGAGCACCCTCTTAATATAACTCAACATTACAGAAGTGCTTACTCATTTGGCAGAAATCGTACTCATTTAAGGTTTGCTTAAGAATATCGCTGCGCCTACGATGGGGTCTCCTCAGCTGGTTCAAGGACTATCCAAAGACAAGCAATTCCTTGCTGGGCAAGCGCAGTCTCCAAGTTGGTGCTTGCTCTTGATAGTTCTGCCATAGCTCTTGGCTAATATCTGCTTGCAAATGGAGTTCTCCTAAACCTTGCCCTGGACCCCCAATTGTGAAGTGAGCTCTGATGCCTCGTTGGTTGAGTTGGCTTTGGGTTAGACAGCAATAAAGAACATTGCTTTCTGAGAATTTTGAATTTTGTAATTCTGGATTAGGCGATCGCAAACCCTCAATTCCTGGCAAGTCCTCAACTATTTCAATTTTGTGGGCGTAGATGCCAACGGTAAAAGTTTCAGCAGAGCAGGGCTGAGAGAGAGCAAGTTCGCACTTCCAGTCGATTGCCAAGGCTCGATTTTCAGTAAGGTGTTCAGCTCGGGACAAGTTTTGACAGCCGGTGAGTTGAGCGACGCCGACAGTGGGCGGTAGTTGAAAAATTTCTGAGGTTTGACCGTAAGGTGCGATCACACCTTTTTCAAGAACCAATAAATCAAGGCAGAGACGATAAATTTCATCGAGGCTGTGGCTCACGATGAGGCTGCTGCCGGGGAAGCGCTGGAGGGTTTTGAGCAAAACGAGCTGTATGCGATCGTGTAAATGTGAATCTAGAGCAGTGAGTGGTTCGTCGAGCAGGAGCAGTTCAGGCTCAGTGGCGAGAACTCGGGCAAGGGCGACGCGCTGTTGTTGACCGCCAGACAGTTCTGTGGGGAATTGGGAAGCATGGTTGGTTAATTCCAGCTCACTTATATAGTCAGAAATTTTGGAGAGGGCTTGCGAGGATATTAAGCCAAAGGCGATGTTTTCTTGGACGGTGAGGTGGGTAAATAGGTCGTAGTTTTGGAAGAGTAAGCCAATTTTGCGTTCGGCTGCGGAGAGGTTGATGTTTTTTTCGGAGTCGAAGAGAACTCGACCGTTAAGGATAATTTTTCCGTGATCGGGGGTTTCGAGACCCGCTAAGCAGCGCAATAAGGTACTTTTTCCGGCTCCGGATGCGCCGAGAATGCCAAGTCGCTCGCCTTCGGTAGTGAATTTCGCATCTAATGTGAATCCGGGGAGTTCTTTGGTGATGTCTACTTGTAGGAAAATTTGGGGCGAATTTAGCGGCGTATCGGTTGCTCGACCTGGTTTGTCTATTCTCTTATTTGGTCTCCGTCGAATTGGCTTTGAGTTTTGGTTAATACCGATAGTGACGCCGAGCGCAATCGCAAGCATCAGAACTACCCAAAACAGAGCTTGAGTTAAATCTCCTCTTTCGGCGGCGAAGTAGATTGCCATCGGGATGGTTTGGGTTTTGCCGGGGATGCTGCCTGCGACCATTAAAGGGGCACCAAATTCACCGAGAGCGCGGGCGAAGGCAAGGAGGGTGGCGGCGAGGAGTCCAGGTTTAGAGAGGGGTAGTAGTATGCGCCAGAAAACAGTGGTTTCCGATGCGCCGAGGGTGCGGGCACAGTCGAGGAGGTGGGGATCGACTTGTTCGAAGGAGGCGAGGAGGGTTTTGTAGGCGAGGGGGAATGCGACGACGGTGGCGGCGAGAACGGCGGCGTACCCGTTGAAGATGATATTGATGTTGAGGCTTTTTAAGAGTTGTCCGAGCGGTCCTTGGCGGCCGATGAGCCAGAGGAGTCCGAAGCCGGCAACAGTGGGAAGTAGAACTAAGGGAGTTGTGAGGATGTCTTGCCAGAGATTTCGGGTGGGGCTGCGATCGTTTAGGCTCCAGGCTGTGGCGAGGAGTCCGAGGGTAAAAGCAAGGCTGGTGGAGAGGGTTGCGGTTTTGAGGGAAATCCAGAGGGGCGAGAGGTCCATCTTAGTCAGCGCGGAAGCTAGAACCAGACAAGATGTTTTGGAAGCGGCAACCGTAGTAGATACATAAGAGGTTTAAGAGACATCGTTGGTAGCCTCGCTAAACTCCTACGGGGGGGTCCGTCTTTGTGGAATCCAGCGCTTTTTGAGTACGGAAAAGCAACCCCGTAAAAGCTGGGTTGTATGGGAAAAAGGGGGAAAATATCCCAATCTTATTATTGAAATCCTCTCCGACTCCCCCCCCAAAATTGACCGCAACCTCAAAAAAGAACTCTACCAAAACACCTTCCGCACACCCGACTACTTCTGGTTTGACCCCGGCACCCAAGAATTTGCTGGCTTCCATTTAGTTGACGGCAAATACGAACCCATCCTTGCTAATGAGCAAGGTCACCTTTGGAGCCAAAAACTGAACTTGTTTTTAGGCGTCCACGAAGGCAAACTCCGCTACTTTCAAACAAATGGTGAACTCGTCCCAACCCCAGAAGAATCGGCCCTTACAGAGCGAGAGAAAGCTCAGCAGGAAAAACAGCGGGCAGACGACGCTCTAGCCGAAATCGAACGATTAAAAGCTCTACTGGCGCAGCAAAATCGCGATTCTGAATAAACCCTCTATCAGAAATCAAAAAGGCTATCAAGCCTCGCGAACGACATAGGACTTAACAAAATCCATGAACTGTTGTTGCAAGGTTATTTACAATACGCTGCTTTCAAAAATCACCCTTAGCATGAAAAGTCCGACGCGATTCATCTATTTGCCATGGATACCGAATTACATAACGGACATGCTTCTGGAAATGGTCATGTTGCCGAAGTGGAAAGAACCGAAGAAGTAGAATCCAAAAAAGGACCCAAGTCTAAAAAAGAGCAAAAGTCTAAAAAGAAAGAGAAGAAACAGAGAAAAGCGAAAGCCAAAGAACTAGAGAAGATCGTCAGCAAATATACGTCCGAAGACGACCATAGTTCCAAGCTTTCCAAAAAGGTCTATGAAAAAGCCCTGGCGCATCTACAACTAGAACTGGTGAAGATGCAGTATTGGGTTAAACAAACCGGTGCTCGTATTGTCGTCATTTTTGAAGGTCGAGATGCAGCCGGCAAAGGCGGAACCATCAAACGTCTAACCGAACCCTTGAACCCCAGAGGATGCCGAGTGGTTGCTCTCGGAACTCCAAGCGATCGAGAAAAAACGCAGTGGTATTTCCAGCGGTATGTGGAGCATTTACCGTCTGCGGGGGAAATTGTCTGCCTTGACCGGAGCTGGTACAACCGAGCTGGCGTAGAACGAGTGATGGGCTTCTGCACCGACGCTCAGTACAAACAATTTATGGTCGCCTGCCCGCAATTTGAGCGGATGTTGGTGCAGTCCGGCATTATTTTGATTAAGTACTGGTTCTCGGTTAGTGACGAAGAACAAGAAAGACGCTTTCAGTCTCGCACCACCGATCCGGCTAGGCGCTGGAAACTGAGCCCAATGGATTTGGAATCTCGCGATCGCTGGGTGGAATATTCCCAAGCGAAAGACGCCATGTTTGCCCATACAAATATTCCCGAAGCGCCTTGGTTTACGGTAGACGCAGATGACAAAAAGCGGGCTCGGCTTAACTGCATTAGCCACTTTTTGAGCAAGATTCCCTATGTGGACATGACGCCAGAACCAATGGAATTGCGACCCCGCCAAAAAACGCCCTCCGACTATGTTCGTCCGCCTATGAACGAGCAGTTTTTTGTCCCTCAAATTTTTTAGGGAGCAGTCAGTCCCTAAAGGTGCGCTCATAGTAGCCGTCTCTGTCACATAGAGGCGGAGCATGCTATAGTTCCCAAAAAATAGGCAACTTCATGATTAAAAATGTCCTCAATGACCTGGCGAAACCCATAAACTCCGTTAGCCAAGTGAACGGGGTTTTATTTTTTGTGGACTATCGGCATTGGATTTCCAATGTTCAGAGACTCGCAAACTAAAATGAGGGATATAGTTTATCCTTCCTTCCGGACGGCTCTAGAGCGATGAACCGCCTTTGGAAAGTTCACTCTACCTTGAGCCAATGCTCCTGATCATTAGCTGTTTAGATTGGTTCTGGCGCGATCGCAGCGATGACTTCTCAGATAGAAATCTGACTATGCGGCTGTGGCATCAATCTTATCGTTCTTGGGCGGCTAACAGCTTCTCTCCTGAAATACGAACGATTCGATAAACTCCGTTGACTGAGAGCGCTAGCTCTTTATCTTCGGGTAAACTCATACGCCGCAACTCTTTCCGGCGCGTAATCATTAGCACGGAGTCAGGAATGGTGTTTTCGTCAAAGTTATCTTGAATATAGTCAATGGCTACGCTTGGACTCTTCAGGAACGTAACCGGCTGTTGACTATAAAACACCACACTCGGTTTAGGAAACCCCACCATCCACAGGGGTTCTTCCGAGCGCTGAAAATCCACGACTTCTTGCGCTAATTCTCGCAATGGCTGCTGTCGGACCGAGTCCAGCCAAAACCACAAAGGACTTGCGCCGCCCACGATAAATACGACCAAGCTCAGCAAGCTACCCCACGGTAACCACTGGCGCCACTGCTTGCGCCAAAGCAACATGCCATTGGCCATGGCACAACCCAGCCAAATTAAAGCGATTTGATTCGGAATTCCAGAGTCAGCTAACTGTTGGTCTGCATCGTCAATCGCCCGATCGCTACCCACGAGTTCCGGGCTGACATAAGCCGCGACGGCCAACGCCAACATCAACACCACACCTACGGCACCACTAATGAGCAGGTCTCGACGGGGTGTTTTCTCACTAGCGGACCAGCGTGCAACCAAGATCGCAGCGGCGGGCGCAAGGGGAAGGGTATAGCTAGGGAGCTTCGTGACGGCTAACGAAAAAAATACAAATACTCCGACAAACCAAAACAGGGCAAAGAGTCCTAATTGCTCACTGCGTGGTTGCCGTTGCCAAAATCGCCAACGCCAGGGAGCTTGTTTTGCGATCGCAGCAGGTAGAAAAGCAGACCAGGGCAGAAAAAAGCCGAACACGATCAAGAAATAAAAATACCATGGGGCGCTGTGGCCATTGACAACATCAGTAAATCGCTCAAAGTTGTGATAGCCAAAGAACTCTGACCAATACCAATCTCCAAATCTGGCGAGCATTAGCCCATACCAAGGCAAGGAAATCAGCGCGACCAGCGACAGGCCCCAAACCACCCCGGCGGTCCGCAGCACAGGCAATAGCTGCCGCATATAGAGCAGAAAGGGAATCACAATAAAACCCGGCAGCACCAGACCAATCGGTCCTTTCGACAAAACCCCTAGCCCCAAGCAGGTATAGTAGCCCCAATACCATCTTGAAGGCCATCCTAACCAGTTCGGTTCTGCTTTCTCTGGTGTCGTCACATACCCACCGAAAAAACAAAACAGCGCCCCGCCAATACAGGCACTCAGCAACATATCAGAAACGCCAGATCTGGCCCAGAAAAATGTCTGCAAATTCAGCACCGTAAAACCGGCCGCTAAGCCGCTGCTCAACACCCGTTCCCGTTGGGTTTGACCGCCCCAACGCCGCATGCATATAAAGCAAAGAATCATTAATGCGATCGCAGACAGCAGGGAAGGCAGCCGCGCCGACCAGGCACCGGTACCAAAAAGTTGATAACTGCCCGCCATCAACCAATAAATCAATGGCGGCTTATCAAAGCGTGGTTCGCCATTGAAATAGGGCGCAATCCAATCACCCGTCACCACCATTTGCCGCGCCGCTTCCGCAAACAAGGGCTCCGTTTCATCGATCAGTCCCGTTGAACCCGCACCCCAAACCAAAATTCCAATGAGCGCCATTAAGCCGATGACGGTGAATCCGTTAGGTATTGCCAGGGAATTGTTGTTGTTTTTACTCGCGGACTCAGAGGGCATGAAAAGAGGCTAACTCAATAAAATTGATGACTTGCGTATTAATTTTGATGAAAAAAATAGAAGCGGTTCCTGGATAGGGCTCGTATTATATGCTCAGATCTCCATGTGTATAGCAACTGCCACCCTGGTAAGGGGGTGGCTGGAAGCCAGAGCGGTTTAATTGGACGGCTCCCAATCAGGCCTGTCCTAAGCGATCTGGCGAAGGCTATCTATACGCAGTCACCGAAGCACCGGATATATTATGCCAACGCCGAAGCCCTTTGCTCTGCCTTTGACCCTGCTGGCCGCCGTCCTCAGTACAGTCCTCGGCGGGCAGGCTGTCAATGCCCAATCCATCGAAGCTGCTAATGACGGTACATTGACCATCGTCACCAAAGATGGTAAGCGCTTCACCATTGACGGGGGAAGCTTATCGGGAGATGGCAAAAATTTATTCCATAGCTTCGAGAAGTTTGGACTAAGCGCGAATGAAATCGCGACCTTTCTCGCCACCCCTCAACTACAAAATATTTTGTCGCGTGTGACAGGCGGCGATCCGTCTTTGATTAACGGCTTGATCGAAGTAGTCGGCGGCACCCCCAATGTTTATTTGATGAATCCGGCGGGGATTGTATTTGGACCGGATGCGCAGCTCAATGTACCCGCTGACTTCACCGCGACTACGGCTAGCGGGATCGGGTTTCAAGATGGTTGGTTCAATGCCTATGGTCCCAACGAATATTTTCAGCTAAGCGGCGAACCGAATAGTTTTCAGTTCAACGATCAGCCAGGTGCCATCATCAATGCTGGGGATTTATCCGTTGAAGAGGGACAGAATTTAACGTTAGCCGCTGGCACCGTCGTTAATGCCGGCAGCCTAGAGGCTCCGGGCGGCTCGATTACCATTGCAGCGGTTCCGGGTACCAATCGCGTCAAAATCTCTCGTCCTGGTGGCTTACTCAGCCTCGAAGTTGAAGTTCCCGTGGATGATGAGGGGCAGCAAACGGCGGTTCGCGGCGTTGATCTCCCGGAGCTACTGACGGGTCCCATGCCAGGAGACGTGAAAATTACCTTAACGGCAGAAGGAGACCCCCAACTCACCGAATCAGGGACCACGATTCCCTCTGAACCGGGGACTACGATCGCAAGTGGGGAGATATCCACTGAAGCTGAATCCCTGGGTGGAGAAATTAATGTTCTCGGCGAGCGTGTCGGCGTTTATCACGCCACC
Organism: Cyanobacteria bacterium P01_H01_bin.15; assembly: GCA_038750375.1. Taxonomy (GTDB): domain Bacteria; phylum Cyanobacteriota; class Cyanobacteriia; order Cyanobacteriales; family JAAUTE01; genus JAAUTE01. Next base: position 2,216 of record JBCDHF010000169.1, on the reverse strand, counting down.
ATTGATGCCTCTGGCGGGTTTGGCGGGGGTCGTGTGCAGGTGGGTGGCGATTTCCAAGGGGAAGGCTCGGTGCCTCTCGCTGAGCAGACGGTAGTCGATAGCGCAAGTACGATTTCTGCTGATGCCCAAACCGACGGTCCCGGCGGAGAAGTGGTGGTTTGGTCTGAGGATGCGACTGTCGTTAACGGCACCTTGAGTGCCAAAGGTGGACCACAAGGAGGAGACGGCGGCTTAGTCGAAATTTCCAGCCGCGGTAACTTGGCATTTGCCGGAAGCGCGGATACATCAGCACCCCAAGGCGTAGATGGCACAGTACTGTTCGATCCGCAAGATATTCTAATTGTCCGCAGTGTGGATGGTGCGCCTAATGACGTTGAGTTAGGCGACGGGCAAATTTTATTTGGTGATGGCGGTACTACTACGAAATTTGTTATTTCGGATTTAGCACTACGGAATGTCAGCGGAACTGTGATTTTGCAAGCCAGCCGGGATTTACTGGCAGCCGCTGATGCGGACCTTAACCTGCCGTCTTCTATCACGGCCTTGTTGTGGACTGCCACTCGGAACGTCAATATCTTGGCTGACATTGATACAGCTGGTGCCGATGTTGTGATTTCCGCTCAGACAGGAAGTTTAAATGTTGCAAACATCAACACCGCCAATGATGGCGCGCCGGGCGTGGGCGGCGACATTAGCCTGAATGCCGAACTCAACATTACCGCCCAAACTCTGAGTACTGGTGCTAGTAGCCTTGCGGGCGGCAACATTGACCTTAGCAGCACCAACGGCGGTATTTATAGCGGTGATCTTACTGCCAGCGGTTCGAGATATGGTGGCGACATTACGCTAACGACGTCGAATTCTGCGATTCAAACAGGCAATATTGATACCAGTATTGAACTAACTGGCCGAGGCGGTAGCTTGACCATCACCGGTGACTCAGTGGTCACGGGTGGCATCAACACAGGCGTCAATACCCTGCCGACTTCCGGAACGGTGATTAATGAAGCGGGTATTGTCGATATCTATGGCTTTTCTAGCGTTCAAGTCGGTAATATTCGTAGCAGCTCAACCGGAGGTGGGTCAGGGTCTGGAGGCGTTACGATTTTCTCGGATGGGGCGATTTCGGTTAGAGATGTTGATACCAGTGTGAGATTTCCCTATCTGTATACTTACACGCCGGGCACAGCCGGGGATGTCACAGTTGATTCTTATGGCGGTCAGGTTATCGTCGGCAATATTAAGACGGATTCCATTAACTACTTCGGCAGCGGTCAATATAGCGGTACTGCAGGTGCTGTCTCCATCTCCGGCGGCAGCGTCACGGTTGGCAGTATTGATGCAGTAGGTGGAAATTCTAGTGGTAGCATCACCCTAGTTGGTGACGAAATAGACTTGATTGGGGGGAACGATAGTATACGTAGTTCGGGTACAGAACTTGCGCTAAGCCCTTTTTCCCCAACGACCAATATTGTTGTCGATGAGGGAGAACAGCCCAGTACCCTGGATTTGTCTTCTACGGATCTAGCCGCTATTCAAGGGGGGTTTGCGGAAATAAAGATTGGGCAAGACGCAAACACCGGAGATATTTTTATCGGCGATAGCCCTGATGTTAGCATAACCAGCTTTGACGACTCCGTTTCCTTCACCACAACAGGCAATATTGTTGTCAATAATTCACTCGCAGGCATTAATTTTAGTACCTTTACGAACTTTAAGCTGCAAGGTAATCAAATCTCGTTGAATAGCGCAAGTATCGTGACCGAAGGACTCAGCATTGCCTTTGAAGGTGCTGTTGTGATCGGGGTGGATTCGCTTGTGATCAGCACGGGAGCATTGGGCTCTTTTGATCAAGTTATTTTTACAGGCACGCTTGATGGTGATGGGACGACCGGCAATGGCAGTCTCGTGATTGCGTCTGGCCCATCAGTTGGCGGGTCCGTTGTTTTTGATGGCGCGGTTGGTGCAACGGTGCCCTTGAAAAACTTAGATGTTCTCGCAGACAATATCTTCCTAAATGGCGAAGTTTCGACCAATGATAATCAAACCTATTTTGGCAACACCCTCAGCAATGCGTCTGAGCTACTGGCAGACGTTGATAATGATGGTACTGGCGATATTATCAGCTCGGGGGATATTTTAAGTCTCGGCAATAATTTATTTATTGATGCTGTCAACATTGATGTTGGCAATGTTGAGACAAGAGACGCCGGGAT
>JBCDHF010000168.1:0-9579 GCA_038750375.1 Cyanobacteria bacterium P01_H01_bin.15 | reverse complement strand
CTGATCGTAAAGTTAGAATCCGGTTAACCGTTCAGCAAACAGGAGGATAGATTCAGGGACTTCCTCGACAGAAATTATTGACCTGAACGGCGCGAAAAATACTGGCAAAATTCTATTTTTATCTGTTGCGGTTTTACTTGGAATAATGGAGGCATGTTGACTCTTGATGCCTTCGCTTGTTTCATCAGGACAGTCAAAATGATGCGTTTCTGCTTCTTAATTCACGGCGAGACAGCACATAATTACTTTTCGATGAACATGACTGTTGTGACGTGCCCACCTAAAGTCCCATTCCAGGGAAATTTATAACCTTCGCCAGTCCGCTTAAAACAATTATGATTTTAAGTCGCCCAATTCCAAAGCGTTCTGGCATGCAAGTCTCCTCTTCCAAAGATAGCCGTTGCTCACACGAGGGAAGGCAAGGTCTATTGACAAGCTACCCGAAGAAGACAGAGGTGAAAAATGAGCAAAAAAAAACGCCTTTGACGCCAGCATCGAATTCGAAGCATCGGTTAAAAGCGTTGAGTAAACTCAGTTATTTGATTTAAAGGGTGAGGCGATCACAAAATTGTGAAAGACTGTGCCGCTGTTTTGAATGCGTTGCCCACACTAGACCAACGACCCGCCCGAGTCGAGAGATTAAAGGTGTACAGCTTACCGCGACTCACGGCAACACTTGCCAAGTTATGGCGCGTTTGGCTGTTGGGTAAATCGACTTCATACTCCAGCAAATAATAGGTATTACCGTCATGTTCGAGAGCTTCGGCGCTAATAAATTCAGTTTCACGCCCCTCATCGTTCTTGGTTTCTTTTAAAAAGCGATAGCCAACTTCCGTGGGAGAGCCTAATTCGGACAGGGACTTATCTTCCGGAACCTGAGAAATGATGACGCTCAGATTTTCCGATTGCTCAATAATGTCCCGAAAAACGACGTCCACCCCGGGGGAGGCCCCCCTGACGTCCACAGCCACCCAGCCGTTAGGATAGAGAAAACGATAACTGCTGTCTGGAGCGTTGTAGGCTTGCAATCCCCCCACGCCGCCAGCACAACTGCTGAGTAGTAAGCCAACGCAACAAACTAGCCCGATCCAAAATTGTTTTGTTCTATTCATGATCTGTTAACTATCCAAATTCTCTCTGCTAGAGCGATATATTGATTTTCCCATCCATTCGGGCCTTCACGAAAAATCCTCAAGGCGATGACTGATAAATACACCTCGAGGACTCTCAAACGTATGAGTTAAACAGGAACGAAATCAGGAAACAGAAACGGCGACAAACATTAGACCGCCGAGCAAAACCACGGCTCCAATGCCCAAAATTAGATAGTTGCGCTTCTCGTTGGAAGTGGGAGGCTCAGCACTATAAACTTTTGGCTCACTTGCAAAGTTATTCAAGCGTCCACCTTCTTCGGTTGTATAAGGCATTATTAAATCCTCTAGTTTGTTTAACGTATTTTCTGTAAAGCTTTAGCTGTTGAATACACACTATAACAAAAGTTAACTATTATTAAGGGTTTTATCATTGTCTTTACATTTCATATCAAGCTCGATTTTATGAGGAGTCTGATGGGTGATCGACTCGACCGAAGACGGCTTAAGCGACTGCGAGTTATGGATTAGGGACTGCTAGGGGCAGACTCTTGAAATGGGGTTTCTCTATGTGATCGCTGCCGAAAAATATAAATAAATTTACTTTTTCTGAGAATTTACCAGGCGTTATGGCCCAACCCGTTAACGGCTTATCTTTAACTGCGATCGCAATTCGACGACATATCGGCACGCTGATGTTGACACTGGCGATTTTGGTCGTGGGGGTGTTTAGCCTGGCCCAGCTGCCGGTGGATTTATTGCCGGCCATTACTTATCCACGCATCGAGGTTCGGGTAGATGTGCCAGGGGTTTCACCCGGCGTTCTGGTCGAGGAAGTAACCAAACCCTTAGAGCAGGCCATGAGTGCAACATCGGGAGTGGTACAGATTTATTCATCTACCCGTGAGGGGCGTAGCCGAGTCACTCTCTATTTTCGAGCCGGGGCCAATTTGGACCGGGCCCTATCGGAAGCAACCGCCAGTTTGAATCGGATCCGAGGACAGCTACCCGCCACAGCAGACGAACCCCGTCTCTTTCCAGCCGACCCTGGTGCATCACCCATATTTGAATTTGCGCTGCAATCAGAGTCCCTATCGCTCGTGGAACTCCGTCGGTTTGCCGAAGAAAATTTGGCCCGCGAATTGAGCTATGTTCCCGGAACCGCAACCGTTGATGTAGCGGGCGGGATTCAAGAAGAAATTCGGGTGAGCTTGGATCTGGATCGCTTGCAGGCATTCGGGCTCAATTTAAATGCTGTTTTAGGTGCTCTACGTGATCGCAATATTGATACCCCCGGCGGTCGCTTAGGAGGCGCGGCCGGAGAACCGGTAACTCGAACGACTGGACGCTTTCAATCGATCAACGAAATTGCCAATATTTCACTCCCCCATCCCACCCGGGCAGTGAACTTACGGGAAGTCGGCGATATTCGCGAAACGACTGCTGAGCAGCGCGTATTTGTGACGCTGAACGGACTACCGGCAGTTAAAGTCAGCATTCTTAAACAGCCAGAAGCGAATACCATTCGCCTCATTGACGAGCTCAAGCAGCGTTTAGACGATTTACAGGTCCAAGGACTCGTGCCCGCTGACATGATCCTGGCCGTAACCTACGATGAATCAAAATTTATTCGTCAAGCCCTGATCAATGTTGCTAATGCCGGTTTTTTGGGGACTGGCTTAGCCGCCCTAGTAGTCTTGCTGTTCCTCGGTTCGTTGCGACAAACCCTCATCATTGCAATCGCAATTCCCCTCGCAACCCTCTGCGCCATTATCTTGATGCAGCTCTTGGGACTGTCGCTAAACGTGTTTAGTTTAGGTGGATTAGCGTTGGGTGTCGGCATCGTAGTAGATAACGCCATTGTGATGCTTGAAACCATTACCGTCGCGATGGCTGATTCGTCAGCAATAACCCAAAAAGACCGTCTAGAGGCGGGAATCACCGGAGCACAATCGGTCGAATCGGCATTGGTAGCCTCAACTGCGACTAACCTCGTTGTTGTGCTCCCATTCTTACTGGTCGGCGGAATTTTTGCGCTGTTATTTGGCGAACTCATTTTGACCGTGAGTTTGGCTGTAGCCGCGTCTCTGGTACTGGCATTGACCATTGTCCCGATGCTGACGACCCGCTTATTGGCGGTACCCAGCGGTAAATTTTCGCTGGCACAATTTCCGCCATTGAAGGCGTTCCGCAGCGGTATTACTCAGCTCACTCGGCTTTATCATTGGGTACTTACCAAAATTATTAGAGTGCGGCTGCTTTTCATCCCCATCGTATTGGTGGCACTGATCCTGACTAGCTGGCAACAGCTGCAAGAACTCCCCCTCGAAATTCTGCCGCCCATCAACACGGGGCAGGCATTTATGATTGGACGCTTTCGTCCCGGCGTAGATTTAGCGACCAATCTCCGTTTAACCGAGATCGCAGCCGACATCGTTCTCGATCAACCGGAAACCGAGAATGCGTTTGTCGTTAGTGGCGGATTTTTATTTAGCAACGCAACTATCGAAAATTTGTTGCGGAGCAGCGGGTCGATTACCCTCAAACCCGGCACTAGTGTTGACCAATTTACAGAAACTATCAGCCAAGAATTCAAACAGCGTCCCTCTGCACAGGGCAACTTTTTTATTTTCCCCTCTCGCCTACAAGGTCTGCGCGTCAATAACTCTCCGGTCGGAAATGCCGACCTTGATCTGGTGCTGCAAAGTGAAGATCCGGAGCTATTGGAGGAAACGGGCACACGAATCTTAGAGCGACTCAATGATCAAGCAGCGCTCAGCCGTTTTCGTCCTGACAGCCGATCTCGCAGCATCGAGACGACTATTCTGCCCAATTGGGAGCGCTTGGGCGAACTGGGTTTGACGGCCAACGATCTAGGCACCACGGTACAAAGTGCCCTCAGCGGCAATGTGCCGACCCAGCTCCAACGCCAAGAACGCCTAATTGATGTGCGGGTGCAGCTTAATAATCCCCGGGACCAGGATATGGCAAGCCTGGAAGAACTGCCCCTTATTTCAGCCGCATCCGCCGCCCCCATTCGTCTGGGTGATGTTGCCAGCTTGGGCACCCAAATAGTGCCGGGTGAGATTAATCGGATTAATCAACGGTCCGTTTATATCCTGATTGGCAACCTGGTTGAAGGGGCTGTTTTGAGCGATGCGATCGCAGAAGTTGAAGAAATTATGTCGACCCTGCAGTTACCGCCAGGGGTGGTGATTCAGCCGAGCTATGCCCAGCAATCCAGCGCGGAACTGCGACGGTCTTTGGGGATTTTGGGGGGACTCGCCATCTTTTTAGTTCTGGTAATCATGGCCCTGCAGTACAATTCACTGGTCGATCCCCTGGTCATCCTGGTTACTGTGCCCTTAGCTCTTTCAGGTGGAATTTATGGCCTTACCTGGACTAAAACGCCCATTAGTGCCACGGTTCTTATCGGCGCAGTTTTGCTGGTAGGCATTGTGGTCAATAACGGAATTGTGATGGTGGAGTTGGCCAACCAACGGCGGCAAGAGCAGTCCTTGAGTCGTCAGCAAGCGATCGTCCAAGCAGCCACTCAACGTCTCCGGCCCATTCTGATGACGGCCTTAACCACCATTTTGGGATTACTGCCGCTGGCTCTAGGTAGCGGCGAAGGGTCTGAATTTTTGCAGCCCCTCGGCATCGTGGTCTTTTCCGGGCTACTGGTGGCGACTTGTTTAACTCTCTTTGTAGTTCCTTGCGTTTATGTGATACTCCATGAACTTTTTGCGGGTAAATTTTGGATCAATAACTTCCGCTTCCGCTCTCGTACCCTATGAAGTTTATTTATCAACGCACCTTGTACCTCGCCGATACTGACGCCGCAGGCGTCATTTATTTCGCCCGCGGCTTAAATCTATGTCATGAAGCCTACGAAGCGTTCTTAATTAAACAGGGTGTTAACTTGCCCAGTCTTTACAAAAATCCTCAGGTCGCTTACCCGATCGTTCACGCAGAAATCGATTTTTTTCGACCCCTCCGCAGCGGCGATCGTCTACACATTCACCTAACTGCAACCGCAATTGGTGAAACTGGCTTTACCCTGAGCTATCGGCTCTATTTCGAGGACCAGACCGACCCCCTCTTAGCCCAGGCACAAACCAAGCATATCGCTATTGCTCCTGAGACCCGGCAGCGACATCCTTTACCGGCATCGAAACTGGAAATGTTGGAAATCTTGGCTTCATAGAAAAATGTGGCCGGATTTACAAATGGTCCGAAAGAGGAATGTTAAAAAATGGCAGGTTTTATGCGCAGTAGCAAACGCAATTACGAGCCAGCGAGCAAGGTAAAATCAAAAAATCGAAATAAATACCAGGTTTAGATTCTGCTCAGACCAGAATTAACCGCTATATATTGATGTACGAACAGGCGAGTTTTAATTAGGAGAAAGAATTTGAAAAAAATCGAAGCGATTATCCGACCGTTTAAATTAGATGAAGTAAAAATCGCCCTGGTCAATGCGGGTATTGTCGGCATGACAGTGTCGGAAGTACGAGGCTTCGGGCGACAGAAAGGGCAGACGGAACGCTATCGTGGGTCTGAATACACTGTCGAATTTCTCCAGAAGCTGAAATTAGAAATTGTGGTCGAAGACGAGCAAGTCGATCTAGTCGTTGATAAAGTAATCGCGGCTGCCCGGACTGGCGAAATTGGCGACGGCAAGATTTTTATTTCGCCGGTAGACGACATTATTCGCATTCGCACCGGCGAGAAAAACTTCGAAGCCATCTAACGAAAAGCGAACGATTTATCCTCGCGGCTCCAACGCTAACGAGCGGAGATGGACAAATAGAAAAAGAGGGCTTCCAATTGATTGGAAGCCCTCTTTATTAAGTAGTTTGCTTTTTCAAGCAGTCGGAAATTCAAGCGCAAGCAGCCGAGCGCTTGTGCAGTCGCGCAGGAAACAAGAATGACAAGCTTCCGCTCAGCTTATTCAGCCAGAGCCTCTACCGAACAAAAACTCAGATGATAGATGCCTTGCTTCCAGGGGTGGCGCTGAATTTCTTTAATGACAGCGCTGCCTTCCCAAGATAGCTCAGGGACCTTGAGGCTCAAGACAGTCTCAATGGAGGACATTTGCTTAAGCAGCAGTTCGACCGCTTTTTTATCAACGACTAACGCCTCAGACTCACTTCCTTTATGCCCGTACAAAGTTGCAGGAATCAAACCTTCGCGGCGCAATGCTTTGGGTTTGGCACCATCCGGGCGTTTTTGACATTCAACGTTAATGGCCATGATCTTTGATTTCTCAGATTACGATTTACTCAGAGGTTGTTTGGGTTTAATGAAAGACAGTGGGTCGCTCAGAGTATGAATTTAAGCGCCCAACTCCGGGAGTACCGGTTCGCCATTGGCATCTAACAACCCACGTTTGGGTCCGTGTATAGGATCTTCCACAATAATGGTCTGATCACGACTGGGGCCAACTGACACAATTGCGATCGGAACTTCCATCAGCTCGGCCAAAAACTTTAAGTAGCCCAAGGCTTCTTTGGGCAGGTCATCTAAAGAGCGGCAGTCAGCTGTAGAGCGTTTCCAACCCGGCAGGGTTTTGAAAATCGGACGACAGCGAGAGAGCTTCACTTCATGGGTTGGGAAATGATGGCACTCTGCCCCATCCAGTTCATAAGCGACACACACTTGAATTTCGTCCAGCTCATCTAAGATATCGAGCTTGGTAATCGCCAAGCAATCTAACCCATTTATCCGCACCGCATAGCGACCAATCACGGCATCAAACCAACCACAACGGCGTTGCCGTCCGGTCGTTGTGCCAAATTCTGCGCCGCGATCACAAAGCCAGACCCCCAACTCTCCCTCAATTTCGGTGGGGAAAGGACCTTCACCCACGCGGGTCGTATAGGCTTTGGCTACGCCAATCACGCGGTCGATAATAGTCGGACCGACCCCAGACCCAACACAGGCTCCACCCGCAATCGGGCTAGAAGAGGTGACATAAGGGTAGGTGCCGTGGTCAAGATCTAGAAGCGTGCCTTGAGCCCCTTCGAATAGGATATTTTGTTTGGCTTTAACCGCGTCAAAAATGAGCAAAGAGCTATCCACCACATAGGGCTTCAATTTCTCTGCAAACGCAAAGTATTGATCAATAACAGCTTGGTGCTCCAACGGAGGCAGGTCGTAGAGCTTTTCTAAAACGCCATTTTTGTAGTCGATCGTCCAAGTTAGCTTATCTAAGTTACTATCCAATAAGTCTTGTAGCCGAATACCGGCCCGCTCCGACTTATCGGCATAGGTTGGGCCGATTCCGCGACCGGTGGTACCAATCTTATAGCGTCCGCGTCGCTCCTCTGAAGCCTGATCAATCAAGCGATGATAAGGCATCGTAATATGAGCGGATTGTGCAATACGCAAGTTATCCGCAGTGACTCCCAACTGGTTAAGCTGAGCCAGCTCACCTAAGAGGACTTCTGGATCAATGACTGTTCCCGAGGCGATTACGCAAATCGTATCGTCGTAGAGAATGCCGGAGGGGATGAGATGCAGCTTAAAGGTTTGGTCTTTGACAACTACCGTGTGCCCCGCGTTAACTCCGCCTTGGGAGCGAACGACTACATCGGCTGAGCGACTGAGCAAGTCGGTGATTTTGCCCTTCCCTTCGTCTCCCCATTGGGCACCGATAACGATTACGTTAGCCAAGAGTTTTTATCTTCAAAAGTTTACACAAACAATAAGCCTAACCATTCAGATCGTTCTCTGTCAATCCTGAAACTTGGCAATCAAATTTAATAAGATTTAAAGCAAACAATTAAACTCAATATCATCAGGTTTCTCCGGGAGCAACCATTGTGGCTTTATATGCGGACCTTCATCGCCATCTAGGCGGCTCGGTGGTACCTCGGATTCTTTGGCGTTATTTTCAGCGCCACGAGGCTGAGCTGGCGGAAAAATTTTCTGAATATTCCGAGTTTGAGCATTTTTATACGCGACCCCGACAGACCCTCGACGAATATCTGGAGTTGCATACGCTGGTTGAGAAAGTTCAGACCGTGGCAACGCTCCCTTATTTTGTATACCGCTTAATTCGCGGAGCCTATATTTTTGAAAACCTGGCGTATCTTGAACTCCGTTACACCCCTTACCTAAGAACCGCCGAGACCCTCACTCAAACTGAACGCATTGACCAAATGCGGGACGTGGTAGACATTGTGGGCGTTGCGAGCAGAGTCCCAGAATATCCAATGGTGCTAAGCCAAATCCTCTGCATGCATTCTCGTTTGCCCTACGCGGTCAACAAAGCGATTGTGGATCTGGCGATTGCAAAACGAGAGTATGTCTGCGCGATTGATTTGGCGGGCGGTGATACCGTGGTTGGGGAACGGCTAGCAGAGTTTGTCGAGCTCTTTGGATATGCACGTTCAGCCGGAGTCAAAGTTACGGGGCATCTTTATGAAACTGAGAATGGCTGTTATCCAGAACTGCTACCGTTTTTATGGCGTATTGGGCACGGCATTCAAATTCCCTTGAAATATCCGGAGCTATTATCTGACGTGGCGCGTCGGGGGCAATGTCTGGAAGTATGCCCGACAACATACTTGAAAACGGGGACCCTGAAGGATCTTTTTGAGCTGAAAACGGTCTTTGATCGATGTTTTGAGGCGGGTGTCGATATCGCAATTTGTACCGATAATGCGGGTTTACACAATGTCCGGCTGCCCTTTGAGTATGAAAATTTGCTGACTCAAGATGTGATTGATTTCCGACAGCTACAGGCTTGTCAAGACGCGGCCTTTCGTCATGGTTTTGCTTGGCCCTACGGCGGTCCACCTGCAACCCTCTTGGGAAATTTGATGCAAACGGACGCCCACAAGCGAAACGACTCAACGTTTAAGTTACGGGAGATGGCAGAGTCATGAGTACTTGGATTCCGTTGCTAGGAAGAATATTTTTAGCTGCGATTTTTTTGAAATCAGGGATTGATAAATTACTCAACCCCGATCTAGCTAGAACCCTGATTGCCTCCACGGGACTACCGTTCGTCGATGTCGCACTATGGCTCACAGTCGTTGGTTTAATTGGCGGCGGTATATCAATTTTGGTAGGCTGGAAGATGCGCTACGGCGCCTGGTTCTTAATTGGCTTTTTAATTCCAACGACGTTGATTTTTCATACAGACTTTAGCGATCGCAGCCAAGAAATTGCCTTTCTTAAAAACTTAGGTTTAATGGGGGGACTATTGATGGCACTGGGCTCATCGCCAGGGATTTGGAGTTTTGATGGTCATGAAGGACCTCGCTAGAGTATAGTCTGAAGCTTGACTCATACCTGATGCAATTTCTAACGACGATTCGGCATTAACTTCAGTTTTTAGCATTAACTTCAGTTTTTAAAGGGAATTCAAGCACTGACTAGAACTGAGACCTTTCGTGTTGATCGATATTGTTCAAGAAATTCTCGAAATCGCTCTGGCAAGTGCATATCTCTCCAAACCCAACGTAGGTTTAATTAT
>JBCDHF010000167.1:0-9611 GCA_038750375.1 Cyanobacteria bacterium P01_H01_bin.15 | reverse complement strand
GATCGGCATTTTGATCGAGCAATATGCAGGGGATTTTCCACTGTGGCTAGCGCCCATTCAAATTCGGTTGCTGCCAGTCAGCGATATCCAATCTGAGTTTGCCCATCAAGTTCAGCGCGATTTCTTGGCTTCCGGGATTCGAGCTGAAGTAGATACGTCCGGCGAACGTTTAGGTAAAATGGTGCGTAATGCGGAGAAGCAAAAAATCCCGGTCATGGCGGTGATCGGCTCCAAAGAGGTCACTGACGACAGCCTGAGCATTCGGACGCGAATTAGTGGCGAATTAGGAACGATTCCGGTTGCGATCGCAAAAGAAAAACTCTTGAGCGCGATCACAGAACGGGGCGATTTCTAGCAGGCTCAATCATTAAGCTCTGGTTTGATTAAAAAATGGCGGGACGTTGGAAGTGTCCCGCCATTTCTATAAAAACTAGCTTCTAAAATTTGAAGAACATGCTGCTTAGTAAAGATCTTCCTCTTTGTGAGTCTCAATGGTGACATCGGAAGTCGGGTAAGCGACACAAGTCAAGACAAAACCGCCTTCAATTTGGTCGTCATCCAAGAAGGATTGATCAGACTGATCAACACCACCGGCTGTAACTTTCCCTGCACAAGTAGAGCAGGAGCCTGCACGGCAGGAGTATGGCAGATCAACACCTTGTTCTTCAGCTGCGTCAAGAATGTATTCGTCATCAGCAACTTCAAAAGTCGTGTTTAAGCCTTCTGCTTCGCTGATAAGGGTTACTTTGTAAGATGGCATGAAATTATCCTCGCTTTAGTTACTAGAGACCAACAAGCTCAGTCAAGCTATATCTCTACTCTTTAGAAAATGGAGTCTTAGCAGTTGGCAAAGAACTCTTCCTTTTCTCAAGGTATCACTTATTATTCTTTTAGAAAGGCTCCATTTATTAGCGTTAAGGCACTCTTCTTGTAGAAGGATAAGCTTATTTTATATAAGCTCATAAATTGTTTTTGTTGAACTAAAACACTCGCTCTGTTTGCCTATGGGTTCAATTTTCTCTATGGAAGAATTCAGGAACCAAAAAGTACAGTCAAGTCCTGCATCACTCACTCCAGAAGGATTCAATCCCCCAAAACCGATTTCTTATTGCAACTAATTCGCATTATTTACTAATAGAGTGCATCTTCCTGATGGGTTACCAAAACAGAATCTGAAGTCGGGAAGGCAACGCAAGTCAAAACATAGCCTTCTGCAATTCTTTCATCGTCTAAAAATGCTTGCTCCGCCTGATCTACTGTTCCCATTTCTAAACGAGCAACACAGCTTGAACAAGCGCCAGCCCGACAGGAAAATGGCAAATCTAAACCCTGTTCTTCAGCGATGTCCAGAATATATTCACTCTCCGGCACTTCAACGACTTCTTCGCCATCCGGCATTTTGAACGTTATTTGGTAAGTGTTCATAGAAGCTTGACTAGTCAGGTAGAGTACGTGGAACAGCCTAATTATCCAATTCTGGGCGCAGGGGGCAAGGACTGCGCCTTCCTTAGCGATTAAAACACAACTCAGCAAGAGGTCTGCAAGGCGGTCATTGAGCTAAAGACTATTGCCTGAGGACATGTTAGCGATCAGTTACTGGTTCTTGATAGGTATTATTTCTCGATCCTTTTCGAAAAATCAGGGCTTCCGGGCTTCAATTAGAAATGAAAGTATTAACTCAATATTCTATAAGGAATTCTTATATTGTTTTTGACCCTTTCTGATTGACTGTCGCCTTGAACAAGGAACTCTAAAACTTTTGCAGAGCAATAATCACAGCGACTATTTTAAGGGTCGACAACGGTTATTGCAATACATTCTCATTTATTAGCAAAAGTTATGTTTGATCAGGATTTATTATCTTTCAGATAACTTCGATAAAAGAGCTCAATATGTTGTTTATAAATCTGACGGGGTTTTTCCCGTTTCCGCCGCTGGGTTATTTTTGCGGGCAACTAACGCCTGACAAATTTCGGCATGGCGTTGTTGGGTCAGCGGATAAAAATACGCGATCGCAAGTCCGACCATTAAAATCACCACGGGCAGCGGACCGACTAAATAGCGAATAGCGAGTAACGCGCTGGCCGGTTGTTCGGGGACCGGCTCACCGGGTAGCTGGGTTTGAAATTGCGCCCAGTCCAGCAATATACCTACTAGAAAAAGTGCGATCGCTAATCCGAGTTTTTGCAGCAACACCATAAAGCCGTAGAATACCCCTTCCCGTCGCTGCCCCGTTTCCAGCTCATCTAGTTCAATAACATCCGGCACCATAGACCAGGGAATCAAATAAGCGACAGAGACCCCAGTTCCAGCCACAATAGCGAGCCCATACATTAAACCAGTTTGGCCCGGTTGGAGAAAAAACAAACCCATTTGCGCCACGATCCAAAAGCAGGTGCCGACAAAAAAAGTTAGTTTCTTGCCCCATTTCTGGCTGATTTTCTGCCACACAAACAGCATTCCCAAGGCAGTCCCTTGCACTGCGATCGCAACCTGAGGGAAAGCGTTTTCCGGGAGTCCCATCCAAGCCACCACAAAATAAATCAGGATTGAAGCGGTGAGCTGCACTCCCAGCCAAGAGCAGAGATAAATCCCAATCACATATAAAAACGGTCGATTGCGAAACGCAATTTGAAATTGACTTTTTAAGCTAATCGGCTCCGCATCAGTTTCTATTAAGATCTGCTTTATATGTGGGTCAGGCTGAATTCGCCGCAGCATAAATCCTGCGATCGCAAGTTCAATGCCTACCAAGCCGAGACTAAATCCGCCCTTGGACCAAGTCACTGCAGCCACTGCCACAAGACTGAGTCCTACCAAACCCAGCAAACTGCCAAGACGTTTTTTCCAAAGAGGGCTCAACGGTGGTTCTCGTCCTCGCTCTTGGAGCCCCAGTCCACACCAGAGTAAGGCAATCGCCGCCACCACGCTGCTACAAATGCCCAACACCCGAAATTGCTGAAGCGGGTCCTCGATTAAGGCAAAAATTAAGCTTGCTAATAGTAAAGAAAAAATACTGCCGCCAATGGAAAATGCAAAACGAAAGCTATTGAGATTGGTTCGCTCGTTATAATCCCGTGTCAGTTCAGGGGTCAGCGCAGTATAGGGCAAGTTCACGACTGTGTAAGCCAAGTTAAACAGAATTGCGATCGCACAGTAGTAAATAAAGAGTCCCCAGTTATTGGTGCTGACATCGTCACTAAATCGCGGAACTATCCACTGCAAGCTAAAGAGAATCCCAAACGGGATAGCTCCGCAGATAATCCAAGGCAGTCGTCGACCCCAGCGCGTTTTGGTGCGATCGCTTAAGATCCCTGCAATCGGATCATTAATCGCGTCTGATACTTTGCCAACCGCTAAAATCGTTCCCGCCAGCCCTGGGGGAAGTCCGGCAACATTTGTAAAGAAGAACAGTAAAAAAAAGACCAACAGGTTCGCTGTCATCGCGGGACCCAGATCCCCCACCCCGAATGTTAATTTCGTCGCGAAGCTGAGTTTTTCGGGTTGATTCATTGACACCTACCGTCTTTCGCATTAGCCCAACAATGACTAAAGTATGTTAGCGCTCAGATCAATAATCAATTGAGGCGTAAGGGTCGCTCCGGTTTCTGACCTTTCCGTGAGCTTGTTCCGATTCAGAAGAGGCGAATATGGGCGAACTACAAATTTCCTGGGACCAATACCATCAAAAGATCGAAGATTTGGCTGTTTGTATCGGGCGCGCTGACTGGTCATTCACTCATATCATTTGTCTGGCAAAGGGTGGCTTAAGGGTGGGTGATATTTTGGCTCGGATTTTTGATAAACCATTAGGAATTCTTGTCGCATCTTCCTATGGTGATGCCGACGGTAAAACCCGGGGTCAAATTAAATTTGCTGACCATCTGAGCTCACTGGCGGCACCCGTTGGACCGATCCTGCTTGTCGATGATTTAGCGGATTCGGGTGTAAGTTTGCAAGCCGCCTATACCTGGTTGCACGATCACTACCCCACCATCACGGAACTACGTACGGCAACCATCTGGGTTAAAGGGCATTCTATTGTCAAACCGGATTTTTTTGTTGAGTTCCTACCAGACAATCCCTGGATTTGTCAGCCGTTTGAGCGCTATGAGAATTTATCCATAGAAAATTTGCTTTGCGATCGCCCCTGAATAATTTTCAGAGATGCGATCGCACACATTACACCAAAAGAACAGAAAGCATAAGACTAGGCGACACCGCCTGGGCATCAACTCTTCAATTGTTTAGCGATACCAGACGCTTCCAGATCTCGCCCAATCAACACCAAACGAGTCTCTCGGGTCTCTTGCTCTCGCCAACGACGATCGTAAAACAGCTCAAACCGATCCCCAACGCCTTGCAAGACTAATCGCATCGGCTTGTGCGCCACATTCACAAACCCCTTAACGCGGTAAATTTCTGATTGTGCCATTAGCGATCGCAAACCTGCAACCAATTGCTCAGCCTCAGGAGTTTCGGGGGCAACAAACTCCACTGAATTCATCTCATCATCATGATCGTGCTCTTCTTCATGATCGTGATGACTATGACGATCCGCGAGATTATCTTCAACAGCCGCGTTGAACCCAAACAATAAATCGCTAGAGACGACACCCTGCTCAATCGGCAAAATCTTCACACGGGGCGCGAGCTGCGACTTCAACCAACTTTGAACCCGCTCACCCACAGCCTGCTCGCACAAATCCACCTTAGTCAATAACACTATATCTGCACAATTCAGCTGATCCTCAAACAGTTCTTCCAGAGGCGTCTCATGATCCAGCTCCTCATCGGCTTCTCGCTGGGCTGCGATCGCATCTAAATCACTCGCAAAAGTCCCGGCTGCAATCGCCGCACAATCTGCAACCGTAACGACCGCCGAAACGGTTGCCGCATTTTTAATTTCTGGCCATTGAAAAGCCTGAACCAATGGCTTTGGCAAGGCCAAACCGGACGTTTCAATCAGAATGCAATCTAGATCTTGGCGGCGACGCAACAGTGATTGCATTACAGGAAAGAATTCTTCTTGCACGGTGCAACACAAACACCCATTAGCTAACTCAATGATGTTCTCATTTTCAGCCGCAGCCCCCGGCTCATCACACACTTGGCAACTGCGCAACAATTCCCCATCGATCCCAATTTCGCCAAACTCGTTCACAATGACGGCAATGCGCCGCCCCTCATTATTTTTCAGTAGATGGCGTAGCAATGTTGTTTTGCCCGCGCCCAAGAACCCTGTAACAACCGTAACCGGAATTTTGTGCATCGTTGATCTTGATCTCCATGTCGTATCCTCGCCGCTGCGTTGGACGCGTAGCGGACGAGTAAAAAAATTGCAAAAAAACTTTTTTGTGCGAGCGGCTACAATTAGCCGCGCTCAAGCCACTTGAAGTAGCTAAGCAGTGCAGACAAGTGGCGTAATCGTAAATCTTTCATAACTATCCGTACCTCGCGGAAACGTTGGTAAGTTCTCGGCGGGCATTCTGACTTCTAAGACACAAGCTTAGTCACAGCTGCGGGACAGTGCCGGATTCTCACCGACTTTCCCCATTTCTGTTAGTGACTGGTCCTCACTAACACCGAGAGAAATTAAGCCTACCACAATCACTTCTCTCAGATAGGCGCGTAGACGAAAACCTTAAAAAAAGCTTTAATGAGAAGACTTTTACTGTTTGTTTCGTCTTTCAAGGGCGTCAAACGTTTGGTCCTTCAAAACTTCAACTTTTATGGTGAATTTAATGTCGCAATTGTGATTTTTTTGAATTTTCTTTAAATCACTTAGATGCAGTCGCCATAATTACTATCTTGATAAAGAATAAGGATTAATTATTAATCAAATTAGGATTTCTTATTGGCTGCGACTGCGTTTACATATTTTCTAAATAGCCCAAACTAGGGGGTCTGCTTGTGTTCATCCGAGAACTGGAGACTTATTATCGTGTGCTGGATTTGGAGCCGGGGGCATCACCGGTCGAAATTGAGCAGGCATACAAAGATTTAGTCTTTGTCTGGCATCCTGATCGCTTGCCCTCCGGCAACGATCGTCTGCGTCGCAAAGCGGAAGCTAAATTACAGGCTCTGAACGATGCTCGTGATCGCTTGCGCACCCATTCCAAAAAGACAGTCCATAAATCAGCTTCGCCTTCAACGGCTCGCCCTAGCCACACTAATTACTACTATCGCCATACCCCCCCTCGTCACTACAACGCCTCAACGGCCAGAGCAAGTCGAACTTACCGCCAATCCACTGAACCGGATCGGGCTCAGACCTCCTCTCGAACGAACGGCGGGTCACACCCAAGTACAGCCCAAACCGCAACTCAATCCAAAACTCAGACTCAAACTGCTACTCAAACTCAAACTCAGACTCGAACTCAAACCCACACTAAATTCCGAAGAGAGCCGTCTTCTCCCAAGAAGGAACGCAGTCAAAGCACTTGGTCTTGTCAAAATGGTTATTGTGGCTATCGAACCTCCCCTAAGACCGCTGCACGCCCTTTTCAAAGGGATATGAGGAATGCGTCGTTGCAAAATGCTAACTTCCGCGAAAAGGATTTGTCTGGGCATAATTTAACGAGTGCTGACCTCACAGGCGCAGACTTATCCGATAGTTTTCTACATAAGGTTGTCTTAGAGACCGCAAATTTGTCTGAAGCCAATTTATTCAGAGCGAACTTACTACAGGCAAATCTGCGCAAAGCCAATTTGCAAAAAGCGAACCTAATTGGCGCTGATTTTAGTGGTGCCGACCTTTCTGGCGCGGACTTACGAGGTGCGAAGATTGGCGTAGGTGATCGTGTAATGGTCAAACTTACTGGCGCGATTTTAGCTGGAGCTATATTGCCAGATGGCCGAATCCACGAATAATTTCTTGACTTGTGATTAGGATTTGTTATCCTAGTTCAGGTCTTGCTGGAGTAGCTCAGTTGGTAGAGCTGCTGATTTGTAATCAGCCGGTCGCGGGTTCAAATCCTGTCTCCAGCTTTCTAGATACATAAAGAATCCTAAGCCTTTGGTCCTTACGCCAAGGGCTTTTTGCTATGCTAATGCCCATGAACAAAGCAACAGAGAGCAACAGCAGGCTATGGCTAACTGTTATCGAAATCTGGTCCTAAATCTGGTCCTAGTCCGAAAAGTCCGGGTAGGAGGTGCCCAGAATTTGCAAGATCGCTCGAATTTGGTCCTAAATCTGGTCCTACTTTTTAGGTCCAGAATCGCGAGTGAGAGCGCTTAGTATGTCGAGCCCAAGTGGCGCGGTCAAGGATCGCATGAAGTCCTTGAACAAGGATTTGTCTGTTCTAAGGATTGGGCATCGTTCGGGCTATAAGCGTATAGAGCTGAGGGGGATTTTACCAAGCAAGTCAGGTTCGGGTGATCCAAGTCGCCAAAGAGTTTCGACTGAATATTTGCCCACCTTGCCAGGCGTTGCAATGGCGTACACGATGGCTTGCGAAATAGAGCGCCAGCTAGAAAAAGGCACGTTCAAATGGACTGACTGGTCTAACAGCAAGGAGTGTAGTGACCTTGCCGGTGATGTCATAGACCGCTTCAAGAAGGACTTCTTTGATCGTAAGGGCACGAACCCTCACACACTGGACTCTTGGCGCACAACCTACGAGCGTCCAGTCAATCTAATTCCGAGAAACAAAAGGCTTACTGCTGAACTTCTCAAGGCATCTCTCTGTAAGACTAAAGCGAACACTCGCAGTCGCCAACTTAGTGCGGTCGTCCTCAATTCAGTGGCGACCTTCGCAGACATTGAGTGTGATTTTTCTCGCCTAAAGGGTAACTATACGGGTCCAGCGCCAAGAGATTTACCCACAGACAAAATCATTGAAGACTATAGACTAGAGCTAATAGATACGAATCGAATTCGCTGGATTAAAGCATTTGAATTGATCGCAGCTTACGGGTTGCGACCTCACGAAATCTTCAAGTTAGATTGCTCTCGAATTGCAGAACGCGGGCATCCGCTGACAGTGCTTGATGACTCTAAAACCGGCTATCATACGGCCTATCCTCTACACCCAAGATGGTTTGAAGAGTGGCGAATTAGTGACAATTTGGCGTTGCCACTTGCGGATCTAAGCAACCGCTCCAACCGCCAACAAGGGTCCTATGTTACTAACTTTTTCAAGAACCAAAAGCAAAGAAATGATTGGACGGTCACGGCGACAGATCTGAGAGATGCTTACGCTGTTCGAGCGGACAGACTGCAAATTAGTACAGCGACTGCGGCTAGATGGATGGGGCACTCTTTACAGGTTCACACAAAAAAATACCTCGTTCATCTCGGGCAACATGATGAGGCCGATATCTGGGAACTCATTCGCGATCGCAGCATTTAAGCCCTGCGCCATCTAGCTTCGTTGAACTCGCGCAAGCGTATTAGGCATCTCTGAAGATGAAAAGTCCAGCGAGTAGAAGACAGTGAGCAGTGGTGTCCGTTTTCGAATGGTCCGTCATCGGATTGCGCCTGTCTTGCATATTTCTTGAGCGTGAAGGCAGTTATCTTGCAACCAGCATCACTAAGCTTGTTTGCGGCTTCAGCCGCAGATAGCCAGCAAGATTCGGTTTGTTCCAGTTCTTTCACCCTGGACTCTAGCACCATCATGCGGGCGCACAGTTCAATATATTTTTCTTCGAGCGTCGGCATATACAAAAATCCTTCAAGCTCCGGTGGCGCTAGTCCTCGTCGTCTTTGGCGTAAATACCGACCATTCCCATGTCCTTGAGTTCTTCGACTGAATAGCTTTCAGTCGCTCTTGGCTCTCCGACTATTTTGTCTTTTAGCCAGCTTTCGAACTCCCGTAGAGCGTCTTCTTCCGATTGTTCAAACCCTCTAATGAGATCCCAGGGTTTAAATGTTTCTGGGTTTGCGTGATTAGTTAGAAATCTCATTCAACTTCGTCCTTTTCGAATTCGTTAAGACCGAGAGCTTTGTCCATTTTTTCGTGAGCTAAATTCATGGCTTTTTCACCATCGCCACCCGACAAGATCGACATTTCGACTAATCCATCGATGAAATCCTTTTGAGTCCCGGCAGGGAAAGGAGTGCAACACCAAGCTATATCTTTCAATTGGTGTTCATAGCAGTTAGGAAACAGGCGTTGAGCCAAACTTCTGACTTGTTCGGCGGGGTATCTAATTTCTCTCATAAACTCACCAGAGATGATAATGTTTGCTGTCGTGCGGCTTTGATGATCTCAGTGACCATTTTCGAGTGTTCCTTTAACATTCTTGCTGCCATGATTTCGGTGTTAAAAGCAGGACCAAAATTCATAACTGGACGAGCTGCCGGGCCGCTGAGTTGAGAAAAGTGAGGAAAGCTAACACTAACCATCGGTCTGTAACTGTCAGTTAGCTCGCTGTAGACGATGTAATTGTCGATGGTGACAGCACTCAAGTTTTCGCTGAGTTGAATTCGATCAATGTGCTCATTATTGATGACTCGATACTCAACCCCACAAGCCTTTTGAACGCGATCGCGAGGCGATATGAAGGGCGAAATTTCCACGAAGCCGGCGATGGTTTCTTCTTTGAGTTCGCAAGTGCGAACCGGTCTATGCAAGCCGCGCGTGAGATGCTGGCGGTTATTATCAAAG
>JBCDHF010000166.1:0-9634 GCA_038750375.1 Cyanobacteria bacterium P01_H01_bin.15 | reverse complement strand
TAAGAGCTTCTCCCTTACCAACCAGACAAAAATACAGATTATTCAAAGACTTGCAACAAGGCTTTACACAAGTGGGGGCTCTTACCATCACGAGTAACGCGCTAGGTTAAATCTAGGTTGTTGTAAATAGATGGATAGGTCCAATACCTATGACGAAAGCCCCTAAATCCTGGGATCTGGGTCGGTTCGTACAGACCCTCGCCGATTTTGACGTGGTTCCCTTTTTGCGACCGCTGACTCAACTGCTTCAAGGACAATCTCCACAAATACTGTCAACTATGACCCAACCGAGTCCTCAGACCCTATTGGTTGCAGGTGCTGTCAACGGGACACAATCGTCCGTTATTTCTGACTTGCTCGCTCAAGGTTTCTTCGTCAAAGTTATTGCCATAGATACCGAACAATGGGCTTTTCAGCATCCTCACCTAACGCTCTTGAGCGTTGACTTAAATCAGCCAACGAGCCTAACACCGGACCTATTTATAAATTTGTCAACGATTATTTGTTTACCTGGGCTTGAGCCATCCGCGCTCCAGACGCTCCTGACAGCAGCTCAAGGTCATTTACTGCCGCCGGATAGCCGCATTCTCTTCGATTTCAGCCAGCCCTTGACGACAGCCCTCAAAGAAACCTGGCGTGCCGTCGATGATGTGGTGATGGGAGGCGTAAGCCGAAGCAGTATTCGTATTGTAGATAGTGATCGCGCCGTGTTTACTGGCGTTGTCTCAACGGATAACAACGGCGGCTTTGCGTCGGTGCGAACCCGCGACTTTCAACCGCCTTGGGATTTATCCTCTTTTACCGAATTTGGTCTAGTCGTAAAAGGTGACGGCAAACGCTACAAATTTATTGTCCGTAGTGAAGACCGTTGGGATGGCGTGGGTTATAGTCGCTCCTTCGATACCCAACCGGGTCTTTGGCAGACGATAACAGTGCCCATAAATGAACTAATTCCTGTTTTTCGCGCCAAAACCTTAAACGATAGCCAGCTTTTGCGATCGCAAATTTATGCGATGCAGCTAATGCACAGCAAATTTGAATACAATCGTGAGCTGAATCCGACTTTTTCGCCCGGTTTATTTACCCTGGAGCTCAAAAATATCTTTGCTAGTGGCGGTCATCCCAAACCACAAATAGTCCTGCTAGATGCAACGGCGCCAACGGTAGAAGCCTTACAGAACTTTCGTTATCAAGTTCTCTCACCGAATCAATTTAACGCCAAGACTTTTCTAACCCACTGCTAGAAAATCCTTAAGCCTTCGGCTATAATTAGCGATTGTGTCGAAATTTCTAGGGAAACCATGCCCAAGCTCAAGACAAAAAAATCGGCGGCGAAGCGATTTCGTCCTACTGGGAGCGGCAAGATTAGACGCCGTAAAGCTTTCAAAAATCACCTTTTGCAGCACAAGACTGCTAAGCAAAAGCGCCGCGCTTCTGCCTTGAACTTAGTTCACGAGCGCGATGAAGAACAAGTGCATCTGATGATGCCCTACATGTAAGTCTGTTCTTGGCATCATCCGGTAGCCAAACTTTTTATTTAATCACCAGCGAGTTAAATTCCAATGACTAGGGTCAAACGGGGCAACGTTGCCCGCAAGCGCCGCAAAAAAATTCTCAAGTTAGCTAAAGGCTACCGGGGCTCCCACTCCAAGCTATTTCGGACTGCCAATCAGCAGGTCATGAAAGCTCTGCGTAACGCCTACCGAGATCGTCGCAAACGCAAGCGTGACTTTCGCCGTCTCTGGATTGCGCGGGTTAACGCCGCCGCTCGACAGCATGGCATTCCCTACAGTCGTTTGATTAATCAACTGAAGTTGGCAGAGATTGGTCTCAACCGGAAGATGCTAGCTCAGTTGGCTATTATCGAGCCCGCAGCTTTTACGAAGGTGGTTGAAGTGGCAAAAGCTGCTAAAAAGTAAAATTCAGGCAGCCACTGTGAGCCTGTCAATGAATAAGCAAACTCTTTTTAAGAACGCTGGGCAATCTGGTCTCAGCGTTTTTGCTGCTGGAACATTCCTCCTCGGGATTTTACTCGGCGGTGATACCCGCGCTGCTTTTGCTCAGCTGTCAGAAATTCAAAAGCGAGGGCGCTTGATTGTGGGCGTTAAAGACAACACGCCGCCCCTCGGGTTTATCGATGACACCGGCAATTTAACGGGGCTGGAAATTGAGATAGCACAACGAATTGCCCAAGAGCTGCTAAGCACTGATTTATCGGTTGAATTGCAACCGTTGATGAATCAAGATCGGCTGCCTTATTTACTGGCCGGAGAGGTGGATTTAGTTATTGCCAATTTGGCTTTAACCCAGGGGCGCAGCCGATTGATCCACTTTAGTCGCCCTTATTATTTGTCGGGAATTGGACTGATCACCGAAAAGGACGCCATGACACCATTGCAACCTGCTGCAATCGCGGTCCTCGAAAATTCTCAGAGTATAGCTCTAGTCAAACAAGCCTATCCCCAGGCTAGGTTGATTGGTGTTGACTCTTACTCATCGGCAGTGGAAACGCTAGAAAGTGGACAAGCCGAAGCCTTAGCCGGGGATCGCGCCATCTTAGCGGGCTGGGTCCAGAATAATCCTCGTTACGTTCTGTCTTCTCAAACTTTAAGCCTAGTTCCACTTGCGATCGCAATGCCCAAAGGCCAACAATTCAGCGAACTTCAGCGCGCTGTTGACGAGATTCTGGTCGAGCTCAATTCGTCGGGCTGGTTAGAGGAGCGCACTCGCGCTTGGGGATTGCCTTAATTTAAAGACGTTGGCCGACGACGGGTCGCAGCTTAGCCAAGTCACAGACCCCAAGGCTTTTAAGATAATCTGAGGACTGGATTTGAGGAAATTACTTTGAGTGAACAATTAACGTCCGTTTATTTAGGGATTTTACTTGTAATTCTCGTATTCGCCGCAGTCTTTGTTTTGCGGCAAGTTCTGAAAACTCGTCGGATTGAAAGCGAACTCACCAAGCTGCAAAGGAAACTTAAAGACGGAACGGCGACCGCGCAAGAATACTACCAATTGGGGGGCTTACTTCTGGATAAAAAGTTATTTTCCCAAGGCATTCAGGTGCTCAAAAAAGCGATTA
The DNA here is from genome assembly GCA_038750375.1 of Cyanobacteria bacterium P01_H01_bin.15. Lineage (GTDB taxonomy): Bacteria > Cyanobacteriota > Cyanobacteriia > Cyanobacteriales > JAAUTE01 > JAAUTE01. Next base: position 6,552 of record JBCDHF010000166.1, on the reverse strand, counting down.
AAGCAGCCGAAAAAGATCCCGAGCCGATCGCTCCAGACAATGTGGCTTTGGTCTACAACGCGTTAGGTTACGCTTACTTTGGTCAGCAGCAAGACGATCTGGCTATTCGTCACTACAAAGAGGCTATTCGTTTTAACCCCAATTATTCGGTTGCTTACAATAACCTGGGCAACGTTTATGAACGCAAAAAACAGATACCGGCCGCTTTAGATGCCTACGAAATGGCACTACAGTTAGACCCTAAAAGCACAACGGCCAAGCGACGGGCGACTTCTCTGCGCAAACGCATTGCGGCCTGAATCTTTTGTTTGTAACGAATTGCAAAGTATACTGAGAATCTGAACACTTTATTAAAGAAGAGTCAATCCATGCAAGTTGCGATCGCGGGCGCCGGGTTAGCCGGATTAGTATGCGGTAAATATTTGGTCGATGCAGGCTTCAAACCAATCATTTACGAGCGACGGGATGTGTTAGGTGGCAAGGTCGCAGCATGGCAAGACGAAGAGGGAGATTGGTACGAAACGGGTCTGCATATTTTCTTCGGAGCTTATCCTAATATGCTCCAACTCTTTAAGGAGCTAGACATTGAGGATCGCCTGCAGTGGAAAGACCACACAATGATTTTCAACCAGCCAGAAGCGCCAGGAACCTATTCTCGCTTTGACTTTCCTGATATTCCGGCTCCTCTAAACGGTATCGTTGCCATTCTTCGCAACAACGACATGTTGACCTGGGAAGAAAAAATTCGCTTTGGCATTGGTTTGATTCCCGCCATGATTCAGGGGCAGCGCTATGTGGAAGACATGGACAGGTATTCCTTCTCCGAATGGTTACAGAAGCATAACGTGCCGCCTCGGGTTGAGAAAGAAGTGTTCATCGCAATGTCTAAAGCCTTGAATTTTATTGACCCGGATGAAATTTCTGCCACGATCTTGCTGACGGCGCTTAATCGTTTTCTTCAAGAAAAAGAAGGCTCCAAAATGGCTTTTCTTGACGGCGCCCCAACCGAGCGATTGTGCCAGCCCATAGTTGACTACATCACGGAGCGAGGCGGCGAAGTTCATCTGAATGCGCCACTTAAAGAAATTCGGACTAACGCGGATGGCTCAGTTCAGAACTTTATATTGCGGGGTCTTAACGGAGAGCCCGACCGCGAAGTTACGGCCGACTTTTATGTTTCCGCTCTGCCAGTGGACCCTCTGAAGCCTTTGCTTCCCCACTCCTGGCGAGAAATGCCTTTCTTTGACAAGCTCAATGGTTTAGAAGGGGTTCCGGTTATTAATTTGCACCTCTGGTTCGACCGCAAGCTAACGGATATCGACCATCTGCTCTTTTCCCGATCACCGCTTTTGAGCGTATATGCCGATATGAGTAATACCTGCAAAGAGTATGCCAACCCTGACCGCTCTATGTTGGAATTAGTTTTAGCTCCAGCCAAGGATTGGATTAGCAAGTCCGACGACGAAATTATTACGGCAACCCTGTCTGAGCTAGAAAAACTCTTTCCGCAACATTTTGGCGGTGACAACCCCACCAAGCTGTTGAAATATCATGTGGTCAAGACTCCACGCTCTGTCTATAAGGCAACTCCCGGGCGCCAAGCTTATCGTCCGGATCAGCGGACTCCAATTCCAAATTTCTATTTAGCGGGTTGCTATACAATGCAGCAATATCTTGGCAGTATGGAAGGCGCGGTGCTTTCCGGTAAGCTAGCGGCGCAAAAGATTTCAGACGATGCTCCGGCTGGCTCCACCGATCAATCCGAGTTATTGGCCGGCGCTGTCAGCTAATTTTGACCTTGATTCAATCAGGGTTTATTGCCTATTAGCGGGCAAGGATGGGAAGATTAGAAAACTTTTTAATTCCTGCTCAATCGCTTACTCCCTCTTTAAGTTGCCTGCGCCGAATGCTGCAATTGCCTAAACCTCAACCCAAAAACAGCTTGGTCTCTCTGAGCGAATCCTACGAGTACTGTCGTAAAGTAACGGCTGAATACTCCAAGACTTTTTACTTGGGCACCTTGCTGATGCCGCCCGCAAAGCGTAAGGCGATTTGGGCAATTTATGTCTGGTGTCGACGCACGGATGAATTAGTCGATGGACCCCAAGCCCGCTTGACTACAACTGAAACTTTGGCGCGGTGGGAGGCTCAACTAGAAAGTGTCTTTGCTGGACAACCGATTGATGACCCAGATGTCGCATTAACTGATGCTATTCAACGTTATCCGCTGGAAATCCAACCCTTTCGGGACATGATTGCCGGACAGCTGATGGATCTTAGGCAGAATCGCTATCAGACCTTTGAAGAACTCGAAACCTATTGTTATCGGGTGGCTGGGACCGTTGGTTTGATGTCTTGTTCTGTGCTGGGTTTGGCGAAAAAGACGGCGGTTCCTTGGTCCGGCGACCAAAAATCTCAGTTGCCGAAAGAAGAAGCCATTGCGCTGGGCATTGCTAATCAGCTTACAAACATATTGCGGGATGTGGGTGAAGATGTACAGCGGGGTCGAATTTATCTGCCTTTAGAGGATTTAGCTCGATTTGGTTACACAGAAGACGAGTTACTCAAAGGGGTTGTTGACGAGCGCTGGTGCGCCCTAATGAAGTTTGAGATTGAACGAGCTCGCCAATTTTATAAGCATGCCGAGAGTGGCATTCAGTATTTAAGTCGTGACTCTCGTTGGCCAGTCTGGTGTTCACTTAAGTTGTACCAAGGAATTTTGGAACGCATTGAGAAGAATAATTACGATGTATTTTCTCAGCGTGCCTATGTTCCTCAACTACGCAAGATTTTGTATCTCCCCGCAACTTGGTTGCGATCGCAAGCTTTTTAGTTGATTACACGCCTTTCTTCATAAAGTTTGCAGAAACACAGGTTAATTTTGTCTTTCTATCGCAAAAGTTGCATCTCAGAGCGCTTGATCAGCCCCATCCAATGACTTGACCAGACGACGTATCTGGCGAAATTGATGACGGCTAAAATGCAACATCAGAAAAACTGTCAAGTTACAGGTTTTGAGCGCTAAGCCAACAGACCAACAACTAGAAAAAGCGCGTCGACCAAAATCGTGGTGATTACAGCTCCAGCAAACGCCCACCAATGGGGTTGGGGACGACGCAATGCCCAGAAACTAATGCCAAGTAGAGCACTGGCCAAAACAATACCCCAACTCACAGCCCAAAGGGAATGGAGCTGAATTACCGCGTCGCGCAGAATAAAATCTGCCATCGATGGCTCAGCCATCAGCCGTCGCCAGTAGGGGATTAAATCAACCAAATAAAAGTACACATCAGTAATGGTTGTACCGAGCAGTGAACCTAAGTAGAAGCAGTTTCCGATAACTCCCCAACCCGCTATGAGACCCCAGATTGCAACAGGTAAACCAATGGCTTCAATCGGGAGATGCAATAACGGCTCCCAACGCAGCCATCCCCAATAGAGACCGCCAGCCAGCCAACTCCAACTAAAACCCAGCAACAAATCTCCCCACACATAGGTCCTCATATGAGCGCGGAGCCGAAGGGCGCCGACGACCCAAAATAAAGTTGCAGCTAAACCCACCCACGGAAACGCACGAACTAATGGAGCCTGCACAAATACTGGCACTGAGACCAAAAATGCGGCCCCGCCAAACAGCTGCCAATTGAGAGACCAACGTTGAAATCTGAACCATCGCCACCAGTCTGAAGAGAGAAGCCTGGCCATTAAGTCAAAGCTTGGTCTTAGAGATTTGGGTTCTTGCAAGATTCTCAGGAATTGTTACTTAAGTTAACTATATTAAGGGATTTTGAGATCCTCATCCCCCTAGGGGGGATGCTCAAATGTTAGCTTGTGGGCGCTTGAGCAGCAATAGGCATGTTTACCCGGGTTAAAATCAGGTTGTTTTGGCCAAAATTGCTAGGAATCTTAAAAAATGACTAAGTTTGGACGCCAGTTGCTCAATTTTGTTAGCGGGTTTCTGTTGGGCGGCGCAACTTGGATCTGCTGGAGTTTATTAATCAACCATCGGTTTGTGATCGCACAAATCTCCAGCTCTGCGAGTGAAGCTCCTCAATTTGGTTTTTGGCAGTCTGTTTTTCTAGGGGCAGTGCAAGGGCTAACTGAATTTTTACCCATTAGCAGCACGGCCCATCTCAAAGCGGTGCCGGTGGCCTTAGGTTGGGGTGATCCGGGGGTTACCTTTACTGCCATTATTCAGCTGGGCAGTATCGCAGCTGTAATCTGGTATTTTTGGGGAGATTTATCGAAATTACTGGTCGGCAGTTGGCGGGCGATTCAAAAGCAAGATCTTCAAGCTCAGGAGCTGCGTATCTTTGCCAGTATTTTGATTGGAACCGTCCCGATTGTAATTTGTGGTTTGGCATTGAAAGCCGTTTATGCTGAGCCCGGCTCCTTGGATAATTCCTGGTTGCGCAGTATGACCACAATTGCGTTGGCCTCGATTGGGATGTCTTTACTGCTAGCGCTTTCAGAATTTGTGGGCAAACACCGCCGGGGCTATGAGCAGCTCGCTGGTTATGATGCGATCGTCATGGGTTGTGCTCAGTGCCTGGCATTAATTCCCGGTGTCTCTCGGTCTGGCTCAACCCTGACTGCAGGGCTGTTTGCTAATTTAGAGCGCTCCACGGCAGCTAGGTTCTCCTTTTTAATGGGCATCCCCGCAATCACGCTAGCGGGTTTAGTTGAGCTGCAGGACTTATTACAGTCGGGTTTAAACCAATCTCAAGTTATGCCGGTTGTGGTGGGAGGGCTTTCCTCTGCTTTGTTTTCTTATCTTGCGATCGCGTGGCTGATTAAGTTCTTGCAGCAGCGTAAAACTTGGGTCTTTGTTTGGTATCGGTTGATTTTTGGGATTCTCATCCTTGTCGGTATTCAATTCGGGCGATTTTGAATGGCGCCTCAATTGACACAGTCTGTCAGCATTCATTACTATAGAAGACTGCAAAAATTGTTCGGACCAGGTTTTTGGTATTCAAGCCAATTGAGAAAAGCTTTTGCGCTTGCCTGTACGGCATCTTAGAAACGAAGAAACTATGACCTACGCCATCGTCGAAACTAGCGGTACTCAGCTTCGAGTCGAACCCGGTCGATTTTATGAGCTGAATCGCTTAGCAGGTGAGCCTGACGACGCTTATCAAATTGACAAAGTCCTGTTGGTTCAAAACGGCGACGACATTCAAGTCGGTCAGCCTTATGTAACGGGTGCTGTGATAAAAGGCAAAATCTTAGAGCATCGTCGCGGGCGTAAAGTGCTTGTCTATAAGATGAAGCCCAAGAAAAAAACCCGCAAAAAGCGCGGGCATCGCCAAGAATTAACGAGGCTTCTCATCGAATCGATCGAAATTAACGGGACTGTTATTGCTAGCGCTCAAGCGGAGGCGCCCCCTGTCGAGATTGTCGACACTCCGGAGCCCGTTGCGGCTGAATAGGAAGACGTTTTGCTCATAAATTATGGGCAAACCAATGGTCGGGAGTTTGGTGTCAAATATGGCTCACTCATCCTGACTTCTTAATTTTGTTAAATTAACTTCATCGAACTCCCTTAAAAACAATGGCTCACAAGAAAGGAACCGGTAGTACTCGTAACGGACGGGATTCAAATGCCAAGCGGCTAGGTGTTAAACGTTATGGTGGCCAGTCTGTAATTGCAGGCAATATTCTCGTTCGTCAGCGTGGTACTAAATTCCATCCTGGAAATAATGTCGGCATTGGTAGCGACGACACATTATTCTCTTTGATTGATGGTGTCGTTCGCTTTGAGCGGTTTAACCGTAGTAAACAGAAAGTCAGCGTTTACCCCGCTGGAGAATAGACCTAGTTAGGGTTTAGCTTGCTTAAACCGTTGAAAACTTAGTCTTCGTAAATACAAGGGCGCTTGGATATATGCAGGCGCCTTTTCGCTTGGGGAAATTCATAAAAATCAAAGACTTGCCATCAGGACCGTAGGTAATAATCAGAGGCGAGGCTATGGCCGGCCAGATTGCGATTCAATCGAGTAGCCGAGAAAGAATAATCCCGTGAGAAGTCTGGTGAAATCTACAGATTGTTGAGAATATCGACATGATGAAAGCAGCCCTGATGCGATCCCCAGGAGACCCGAGCGTCCTACAAATTGAACGGGTTCCCGTGCCGTCCTGTGAAAAAGCGAATCAGGTTCTCGTTAAGCTTAAGGCTGCTGGTGTTAACCCCATTGATACCAAGCTGCGGCGCCGTGGCTCATTTTACCCAGCGGAAATGCCCTGCATTCTTGGCTGCGACGGGGCAGGAGTGGTGGTGGAAACTGGCAAAGGGGTCACTCATTTTCAGGTGGGCGATGAAGTTTATTTTTGTGCCGGGGGATTAGGTGCTACAAGTACTGGCAACTACGCAGAATGGGCGGTGGTACCGGAGCATCAGCTCGCCCCGAAGCCCCAAAATCTCAGTTTCGCTATGGCGGCAGCTGCGCCTTTAGTCTTGATTACGGCTTGGGAAGCTCTTTATGATCGAGGCTACTTGCAGGGGGAGCAAACAGTTTTAATTATGGGGGGTGCTGGGGGGGTTGGGCATGGGGCG
>JBCDHF010000165.1:0-9663 GCA_038750375.1 Cyanobacteria bacterium P01_H01_bin.15 | reverse complement strand
CTACCGGTAAAATGAAGCCGTTGGTGTTCATAGGACCCGGTTCAGGTCTTCTATGCACTCATTGGGTTTTACATTACACCTTATAAATCAGATAGCTAGCCAAAAAGATTCGGTAAAACGAAGCCTGGCACATTGCGTGCTCAAGAGACCCAGAATGCGCACATTCGAAAGATTCTCGTTATAACTGGGGTTTTATACAGCTAGGGAAACTGCGGGCGAGGATACGAGAACTTGTCGATCAGAAAGCGGGCAGCACCTGGGACAATGGGTACGCACGCAAAAAACAGTCACTAGAGACGGCTTCTGGACATCGATGCCGCAGTTCAATAATGTATGACGTGAAGTCCTTTATGTTGCATCTCGCCTAAAGCTTCTAGCTGATCCCACACAGAGTAAGGGATGGCAGCTTCGAGACGAACTCAACATGTATTCATACAATAGTTCGTCTGATGCGAATGCATAACACACTAGCGTCGCTACCAACTGGCTGAGAGCATGTCGACGATCGACTTACAGCCGACACTCTCGGACCACTCCGTTCTCTTACGGCCACTGCGCGAAGATGACTTTGAAGCGCTACACCAGGCAGCATCGGACCCGGTGATCTGGGCTATGCACCCCGATTCCGAGCGCTATCGTCGCGAACGATTCCATGACCGGTTTTTCCAAGGCGCAATAGAGAGTAAGGGTGCTCTAGTGATCTTGGATAAACCGTCTGGCGAGATTATTGGATCAAGTCGTTACTATAAGTGGAATGCAGAGCAGCGGCACATCTCTGTCGGCTACACGTTCATTGTTCCCAAATATTGGGGCAAGGGCACCAATGGCTGCGTCAAACACCTGATGCTCAATCATATATTCCAGTGGGCAGAAGTGGTCTGGTTTCACGTCGGTTCGGACAACATCCGCTCTCGTCGGGCTGTTGATAAACTTGGTGCCGTGCTCACTCGTGACGAGAGTAGAGAATTGGACGGTACACCCTACACACAGCTGTTTTACAGGTTGGATGCCTCCCGTTACGACTCCTCGCACTAGTGCAATTTGGGGATGATTGAATTCGATTTCGGCTTTATGGCCACGTTAATTTGCGAGGTGACGTCTGTATAGACTGGAGAAAGCGAATGAAAATTAGAGAAGCGAACCTCACCGACGCGAACTCACTGGTACCTCTGATGGAGCAACTGGGGTACGAGGTTTCAACTCCGCTGATGCAAGAGAAGCTGGCTGAATTCTCAGAGTCGGAAAATGATATTGTCTACGTAGCTGAGCATGACAAAGAAGTTCTGGGCGTGATCACCTGTCATATCACCCGCTTGTTTCACCAGAGCGGGAACGCCGGCCGTATCACCAGCCTAGCAATAGATGAAGCTTCCAGAGGGCTGGGTGTAGGTAAAAACCTGGTGCGAGAAGCGGAGCAGTTCTTTCTGAGCTTGGGCTGCGTCAAGGCAGAAGTGACGAGCGGAGACCAACGCCCAAAAGCCCATCAATTTTATGAGAATCTCGGTTACAAACGGAACGAACGTCGATTTCTCAAGCAGTTTCAACAAACGAAATAGGGTGTTCGATAGTGAAAGGCGTGATCGTAAGGAAGTATTGTGATGGCGATCGAGGCGATCTAATTCAGCTGTGGTCGGACGCGTTTCCCGATGATCCCCCTCATAACGAACCTGCCAAGATGATCGAGGCTAAGCGATTGGTCGATGATCTTATCTTTGTCGCCGTGAGCGATGCGCAAATCGTTGGTGCCTGCATGGCCGGATATGACGGTCATCGTGGTTGGCTCTATTCTGTAGCAGTATGCCACCAATGGCGTCGTCAGGGCATTGGCAGGAAAGTAATCGAAGAAGCACTGAATGCACTCAGAGAGCTTGGCTGTATCAAAGTGAATCTTCAAATTCGCGCTACTAACCATGAAGTAAAAGCGTTCTACGAATCCTTGGGGTTTTCTGGAGAGGAAAGGCTCAGCATGGGGGCATTTCTCGACTAGAGGAGAAAGCGAGCTGAGTCGAGGGGCTGGTCTATTCGCACGCTTGATAGCGACCACAACGCTAATACTTCCAATCCAGAAGTGCTTGCTGACTTGTTAAGCGAATTACTATGGATCGGGTTAAACCCTGTGAGTCTACGGCTGATTGCGTTAAATGAAATGAAGATCAAATGCGTCATTTTCGACTGCGACGGCACCCTGGTGGACAGTGAATATCTATGCAACCTGGCATTAGAAATGATGTTGCGAGAACAGGGTATTGCGGCGTCTGCCCATGACATGATGGACCGGTTTCGCGGTGGAAAACTGGCCCATATTCTGCAAGCAATACAGACAGATCACCAAATAGCATTAGGGCCAGACTTTGTTCCAGCATACCGAGCGCGGGTTGAAGAGTTGTTCGAGCGGGATTTACAACCCTGCGATGGCGTCAGAGAGATGCTCGAAGAACTCGAGATGCAAAAATGCGTAGCGTCTAGTGGTCCGATTGAGAAAGTTCGGAAAGCGCTATCTGTCACGAACTTATCTGACCACTTCGGCAACAATCTTTTCAGTTCCTACCTAGTGGGGTCCTGGAAACCAGATCCAGGTCTCTTTCTTCATGCGGCGCATGAGATGGGTTTTCAGCCAGATGAATGTGCCGTCATCGAAGACAGTCCGGTGGGTGTCGAGGCTGCACAATCTGCCGGAATGGTATCGGTGCTGTATGACCCAAGCAGTCGATATTCAGGGGTCGAAAGTGATATTAAAATCGAGCATATGAACCAGCTATGTGCCGCTATCGTTAGAGAAAATTAGGCAGGGTCCGGGCTTGCGCCCCGCGATCTTAGGTACACAATGTATTGTTTGCACTATAATCCGTTAAAATAGCATTATTACGGATTATTAACGAGACCCCTACCATGGCGAAATCAGGCCAAGCGCGTGTCCCTACTCCCCAAGAATGGCAGCGGGTATTTGAGGTCATTCAGGACCACCGGCATCCCGAAAAAAATACGGCGATCATGCAGATCAGCGCAAAGTTGGGACTGCGTGCACAGGAGATCGCCCTGCTCCAGATCAAAGAAGTTGCCCGCCTGAAAAAGGCGCCGCCTGGCTTCACGCTTTTTAAAGTGTTGTCATTACCCGCAGCGTACACCAAGGGTGCGAATGCGATGGGTCGATCGACGCCCAAGTATGTGCGGCGGACTGTCAGTTTCTCCGTTGAGGAATTTGATCAAGTTGTCGCACAAATAGCCGATCTGGCGAAAGCCGGCGTCGAGATTGACCCACACCGATTTTATCCACCAGTGAAAAAACGCTCGGGCCAGTCACGAGATCTACCACTGGTTGACGAGTCGCTGAGAGCAGCGCTGACTGATTATCTGGCTGTAAGGCTTGAAATGAATCCTAGCGCCAAACCTACCGATCCGCTCTTTGTTACCCAGAAAGGCGGCCCCTACTCTCCCAACACGCTGCAGGAGCACATGGCGCTAATCTTGAGAGGTTGGGCAGGTATTGAGAAGGCAAGCTCTCATAGCGGTCGGCGGTCAGTCATCACCGACATTATTCACAAGCAGAAAAAGTCACTCAAAGTCGCTCAGAAAGTCGCTGGACATAAATCGGCTAGTACAACTGTGGTCTACGATGAGCCGCCCGAAGAAGCCATCAGCGACGCGCTCAAAAACCTGTCATAGTCATGCAAACTAGGTATTCGTGAAGTGTGCGACACTTGGTTACTTTAGCCCAACACACGGGAACGTTGGAGTATGAACAAGACAGGTCAACGAGCCGTTCGGCAATACCTTATACCGATATTCTTGGTGATGGTCGCGTCATGTGCTGACCCATACGTTTCAAGGGGCGAATCGCCCGTTGCCGATGAGTTCATCCCACTCGATAGTGACGTTCGAGTTTTGTACAAAGAAACAATGGAAGAACAAGCCACAACCGTTAGTGAAGTGCTTGATGCAAGTATTCGATCGGTAGAGCTTATTCATGGCAAAGCATTCACCGGGGAAGTTCGTGTTCACGTTTGTGACAATCCCGAGTGCTTTACAGACTATACCGGGCTGAAAGGTATCTTGGCAGCGGTCACCGGTAAGGGTCTATTCTTAGCGCCTTTTGTATTTGCCCAGCCGGATTTCCCAGAATGGCTAACTCATGAACTTTCACACCTGCATTTGTTTCAACAAATTTCCATGATCGATGCCGCGCTCATCCCTCAGTGGGGTACTAGGGATTCAGCGGTCATGCCTGTACAAAGAACTCTTATCAGGAGTATTGAAGCGCTGCTGCCCCACCATAAGGATTAGACATTGCGCTTACTACTATACAACTTCCGGCAATCCCAACCAAAATCAACAAAAACGAATAGGCCAGATAGCCCTCGATCAAATGCTGATATCAAGCATCGGCCGGTTTCGATTTGCCGGTTCCGTCGAACCACTTTGACAAGACTTCATACTAGAGGTCTGGTCTTGTTTCACCAGACCTTTTTCTGCAAGTCTTCATGTAAATAGCCATCGCTTAGTTTAGTTACTGGCTGCTATGTCTTGGCTATGGTCGTCACAGTCATCTAATCGGCTTATAAGCCCGGAAAAACACGCACTACCTCAGCTTTTACGAAGAAACCATTTGCATCCACATAAACGTAAATCTGGTTTCGCCCAAAAACTTCTGGCCCTTCATCTTCAACTGGATCTCGAGCAAAGAACCGCTGCTCGTATTCATCGAAGTCATGAATCCAGCCGCGGCTATCGAAGAAGGAAAGGATCTCCTCGGATGAGCTGCTCGAGTCCAGGTTATTTTCTAGTAATGCTTTTAGTTCAGAGGTAGTCAATCTGTCACCTTGGCATGCTGAGCAACTCAATAACATACTCAGAGTAACTGCATAAAAACACTTGTGAGCGTTCATAATTTAAAGCGCCACCCAATAGCAGGTCGTATTGGCGTTGGTCTTTTAAATCCTAAAAACTCCAAAAATGAAAATGCGTAGCTGTTGCTGTTAGGGCCTTGCGGCGCATAGGGGAGTTTGCGATCGTTGATCCTATCTTGATAGAACTTCATATGAGCCACAACTTGGCTGAACGTCATATTGACCTTACCGACCCATTGTCTACGGACTGTATCTGAAGGCCTATCGAAGGGTAGTGCATTACTCCACGGACCTCCTTCAGCTGTCAGCAAGACAAGCGCGCCACCAGGTCCAGCTCGCGTGATCCGGGATTTGCCCGATGGTGACCAAGCTATTATGAACGCGTGAAACTGGCCATGCAAACCATGAAATGCGGCTCTTGTATATCCAATCTGAATAGTGGCGCGATTACCTGATGATTGATTAGGTCCAGTCAGAGCGAGATTAAATATATAAGCGCCAGATGGTTGTTTGTTAGTCCCAAGATGCGCGCGCCCATTTTTGTAATAATAAGATTGGCCGGTTAACGTGGCCGTTAAGATAACCTGTGCACTCCGTCTGCGGAACTTCTCTTTCGTATTAGCCCTTAGCTCTGCTTTACATGCGGCCTGAGCTTTACACCATTTGTGAGCCGCTCTGCGTTCTTGGCAGGTCTTATCACAGCCGTTTTTGCCAAAACCAAACACGCTACCAATCAGTATAGCAATAATGGCGTAGATAAAGATGAACTTAATAAGTTGTCAGACGAATTATCGAAACTAAGAAGTGAGTTAAAAAGGCAAAGCAGCACTCGTGAGCACGACATTGATATAGCTGCTATTGCTGAAGCGGAACAAGCTGCAATTAGTGGTAAAGAAGATGAAGTTGCTAGTTGGCTGAGTAAGACTGGTCAATGGACGCTAGATGTAGCAACTAAAATTGGTGTTTCTGTAGCTTCGGCGGCGATTAAAAAAGCGATTGGGGCTTAATCTGGACCTTTTAAATATTTCTGTGTAACTCAATTCTCAGAATACGTCCAGACTATTACACGTAACATATCATACGCGTTGAATGACTTTGACAGCGCTATTCTTATCGGAACACTCGTGATTTCATCTGTATGCTCGAAGCGCTTGAGTGCGCACAGCCGACTACTGTAACGACCCACGGAGTAACTGCAAATGGTATTGTCGTGACTTTACTTGATACGATCATGATGCAAGAACCAGAAATCAAACGCTGGGCAGCGAAGCGCAAGGCTGAACTGATCAAGCAACGGTTCACGAGGCAGCCAGGGAATACGATTTCACTCAGGCTGAGATCCGCGAACTGAAGCCGAAGGTCGATGCAGGTAATATAGCGAAGGACTCAACAATAGCGGAAGCTTGAAGGATACGGAGAAAGGGCGAGACACACTAGCGTACGCTACACATCAAGCCGAGAAGGAAAACAAATATGCGACCGCGTTGATAGAAGCCCACTAAACGACGCATATGCTGGCTGTGACCGAAGTAGTACACACAGTAGAAAGGCAGAGTGAAGACCTCAAAGTTTGATTCGAATTGATGAACAAAGAACAAATTGAAGAATTTATAGCATTCACAAACGCGCTGAAGGGCGATGAGAAAGGTGAGGCGCAGATATTCTGTGACAGGCTATTTAGAGCTTTCGGTCTTGGAGGGATCATTGAGGCGAATGGCGCCTTGGAGGCCCGCATAAAATTTTCCTCTGGAACCACAAAGTTTGCCGACTGCCTATGGTCCCCTCCTGGGAGGAGTGGGGTCTTGATTGAAATGAAGCGACGAGAAGAGAAAAATCTTGAGTCTCACTTTCCTCAGGCAAGGGACTATTGGATTGAGATGAACCCAGAAGTTGCTATCGGGCCAGGGTGTCAGAAGCCCACTTATATAATCCTCTGCAACTTCGACCGCTTCCTGATCTACCGACATCTAAACTTAGTGGACGACATTCCGATCGCAGACCTGGAGGACCGTATTGGTGCGTTCAATTTCCTACTATCGACGGAGCGAGAGCCACTTTTCCAACATAACGTGTTGGAAATTTCTCAGGATGCCGCTAGAACGATTGGTGAGATCTTTAAGTATCTAGTTTTCGAGAAAAATGTAGACATAGACGAAGCCCAAAAATTTCTTCTCCAGTGCGTGCTCTCCTTATTTTCAGAGGATTTTGGGCTATTACCCAGTGGCATCTTTACAGAGACTATTAGAGACTGCATTGAAGGGGCGAGTTCTTACGACCTGATGGGCGCTCTCTTTCGCCAAATGGCTAGTGAAAAGAGAGCAAAAGCCGGCCGGTATAAAGAGGTCTTATACTTTAATGGGGGGTTATTCGACTCTATAAACCCCCTGGAGCTAGACCAATATTGCTTAGAACGTTTAGCCACTGCGGCTGACTACAATTGGAAGAATGTAAATCCCGCAATTTTTGGCGCCCTTTTTGAAAGCACCATGAACTCAAGTGAGAGACATGCATACGGCGCACATTTCACCAGCGAGTCAGATGTTCAAAAAATCGTCAACCCCACAATCACGAAGCCATGGAAAGAGCGATTAGAAAATGCGAAAACTCTAAAAAGCCTCGTCACACTGCATGATGAATTAGCGGGCTTTCGCGTTCTTGATCCAGCATGCGGCTGCGGTAACTTTCTTTTTGTCGCATTTCTCGCGATGAAAGACATTGAAATGAGCATAATTGAAAAGATGGCAACATCATTCTCTCAAAGCTCTCTGAAGTCGCTAAACCTCGGAATATCAAGGGTCTCAACCGAACAGTTCTTCGGGCTAGACGTCTTGCCAGTTGCCGTCGAAGTGGCCAAAACTACTATGATGCTCGCCAAGGAGATCGCTTCTCATAGCTGGAACGCGCGAATCGGGACGTTAATGGGCACTCTCGGATTAAGTCTTGATGAGGGACTACCGCTAGATCGCCTTGATGACAATATTTATATTTCGGATGCACTTTTAGATGATTGGCCTGAGTTTGACGTAGTCGTTGGGAACCCTCCATTTCAATCAAAAAACAAGATGAAGCAAGAAATGGACAGTAGCTACATCGACAGTATTAGACAAAGGTTTCCAGATATACCTGGGCGAGCGGACTACTGTGTTTACTGGATATATAAAGCACATTCTCTGCTGAAAGAGGGTCAGCGTGCAGGATTAGTCGGAACAAACACAATCCGACAAAATTACTCTAGAGAGGGGGGGCTGGACTACGTGGTAAACCAGGGGGGCGTTATAACGAACGCAGTCTCCTCACAGGTCTGGTCTGGTGATGCGGTGGTTCATGTCTCGATCGTGAATTGGATCAAAGGTACTGACAAGAGCAATAAGATTCTCGCCAACCAGCTGGGAGACTCCACTGAATCCCCATTTGAGTACTTCGAACTTAAAGGAATTAACGCCGCGCTTTCTCCAGACATAGACGTGACCGGGGCGCAGTCAATTCTGGCAAACTCAAGCTCGCAAAAGTGCTATCAAGGACAAACTCATGGCCACCAAGGCTTTCTATTGGCCGAGAACGCATACCAAGCCCTTACTGATAAATCAAATGTGTACCCGTATATGATAGGGGACGATCTCCTGACCAATGGAAAACCATCTCGATATGTAATCGACATCAATTTTGTAGAGGATTCTTTTCAAGCCCAACAATACAGCGAAATCTATAATATCCTCAGAGCAAACGCATACCCGGACTTAAAGAGGAAAGCCGAAGAGGAACACATGAAAACCAACAAGAACTCTGGACCACGCCAGAACCACCTAAAAAAGTGGTGGCGTTTCTGGCGACCTCGTGATGAATTAATGCGGAAACTCTCTCAGCTAGACCGATACATCGCCTGTAGTAGAGTAACAAAACGGCCTATATTCTCGTTCATTTCTTCGGACATACATCCGAACGACGCACTTCAAGTGTTCCCCTTGTCGGATGATTATTCGTTCGGGATTCTACAATCCACACTGCACTGGGAGTGGTTCAAAGCCCGGTGTTCGACTCTAAAGGGCGATTGGAGATATACATCAAACACTGTCTTTGATTCGTTCGTTTGGCCACAATCCGCGACTAAGAACGAAATCGATAAGGTTTCTGCCAAGTCTATCGACTTGCAAAAGGTTAGATCGGAAGCTATGAGCAAATACAGCTGGGGGCTGAGGGAGCTTTACAAAAAGATGGAGGACTCGGAAAGCAATCCCGTATCGATCGCTCAGGCAGAGCTTGATGAAGCCGTCCGAAATGCGTACGGATTCGCCGAATCTAAATCGTATTTGGAGGCACTTCTGAAGCTGAATACGAAAGTGGCAGAAAGGGAGTCCGCTGGAAGGGCAATTGTCGGTCCTGGATGTCCAGAATATGCTATGCCACTAGCAAAGATGAGTAAGCCCAATCTAGCTTCCAGAAAGTAAGCGGGTGTAGTTATCCGCTCATATGAGGGGTATCACGATGGCCTAGCGACCTACGCCTCAAATGGCGGTGGCGCAAGCAAAGCTACAACCGAGGTCGCTACGAACCTTATCGTAAACGGCAAACACATTCTTACGAAGTCCCGAGGGTCATTCTATCCGACGCGCTGGCCTCTCAATTATGAGGCGTCGCCCGACGCGTGGTTTCAGCAACATTTAGACTACCGGCAGGCGTCCATGTTTTACGAATATTTGCACCCGGTCGGAGGCCAAGCGTTGCTGCGAAAACTAGAAACAGGTAAAAATTTCGCAGAAGCATTTGATTCTGTATACGGCAGTACCCCTGATAAACAATTTGAGATGTATGTGGGTGAACT
>JBCDHF010000164.1:0-9668 GCA_038750375.1 Cyanobacteria bacterium P01_H01_bin.15 | reverse complement strand
GGCAGCTTTGTACGAAAGGACGTCAGCGATCGCTCAAACACTTCTACCTCGTCCTCGCGGGAAATGGCCCACCCTTGACTGGTGTAGCGGTCAAAGGCCAGCACTCGCCAAAAACCGGGCGCCTGCGAGCGCACACGCATCACCACCTGCGGCTGCAAAGTGCCGCGCAAATTTTGGTTGAATCGTTGGCTAAATCCGTAATAGCTGGTGCCGCTGAACTCGCCAGGGCCATCTGCTGGTGCATTGCCCTGAATTTGAGTGCTATCACCTTCGCTGCCATCCGGCCCTGCTAGGTCAGGTGAGAGCTGATTCCCAGAAAGGCCAGGATTCACAATCTGATCACCAGTGAATTCCCCTTCAAAATCAACCGTCGTGCTGACGGGAAAGTTGCGAATCTGGTAGCCCGGCAGTCGCGGTAGAGAGATAAAAATGGTTAGTCCCAGAGCAAGCGTCACCAGCAGCAGCCACGCTAGCTGTTTGATTTTCAAGGTTGCGCGAAGATTGCCTGTGGGCAGCGTGAGCAGTCGCAGTCGTGATTGGTAGTCGAGAATGAGCACCGGCAGCGCGATCGCCAAAAAGGCAAGCAGAATCGGCGCAAAGGTCAGCGATTGGCTCACCGTCGCTGCCACGCCCAGCAAAATCAAGCCAATCACAATGGAATAGCCCAAGTCTTTGCGGCGCGGCATGTCAAAGCTGTGCAGCACCTGTAGGTGAATCAGCAATTCTGCCAGTCGGATGCGGGTGTCGCCTTCGCCGCCCACCATCCCGGCTAAAAAGACCCCCAGCGCGCTCAACATGCCAAACGCGATCAGAAATTTAACGGCAATATTCTTGCGGCGCCGCGATCGCCAGCTCCAATAGCCCCCCAAGGCGCTCAGGGGAATTGCCAGCAAATTCCAGTAGGACGCTTGGGTCACCCCTGCCGCCGCCACTAGCACGGCAGCAATGCCGACGCTGACCAACACTTGCACCAGCGATCGCAGCAAAATCGACTCTTCCGTTTCTTTCGTCGCAGCCAGACGGTTGGGGTGCGATCGCTGCTGGGACAGGGAGGATATGGTCATGGTTGAGTGAGGAGGTCAGTTGTTGGGCGGGGCGTGAAAATAAAGTGCCCAGATTGCAGGCGGACGAGTCGATCGTTGAGATATTGGGTGATGTTCTCGAGCCGTGGCTATGGTCGCTGAGGCGTTTCGAAAACGAGGGCTTTAGAAAGCGTATCCCCAGATCTAGGGGCTGTCATTATTTTACGCTCGAATCCTTATGCTGAAAAGCACTTCAGCCCCTAGCGGGTTTTGCAGAGCGGGCGCGGTAATGCCTACGCAGCAAGCATTCTGGATTTAATTGATGACGCGCCCTAGCGCATAACCGATTCTAAAAACGTTGGGTCCCATGCCTCGCCGTCACTGACGACGGCATACTTATTTCTGAACAGTTCTTTAAGGGATTACCATCAATCTGCTGCGCTCGAATTGTCATACAGCTGGGCGATGAACAAAGCAATATCCAGCATCATAGTGGCTTTGCTGCCGCAGATGGCCATATTTCTGCTCCCACCGGCCGGTTGCTAAATCTCCTCGTAAGCGGGTTAGGCCACTGCTTAGCGCTTCATCATTAATCTTGCTAAACGAAGAGATGCCGCTGCGAATGCCACTATCTAAATATAGTTCCGGCCGAGCCCAACCAACGGCGGCGAAGGAATCTGACAGGTCATTTGGTAAAGGAAACGGAATTATATTCACGGCACTATTTTTAATCGATTTAATCTCTTCTATTAACTTTGAAATAGGCAAAAATGTCGATTCAACGTCTTTAATAAATTCAGGAAAATATTCTGTCAGCCAGAAACCATTAATCATCTCAGGGTTGTAGGTGAAAAACACTATTTGCCCATCACCGACAATTCTATGAATCTCATTTAAGGCTTGCCGATAATCGGGAAAATAGTGAAAAGCCAGTATGACAATAGCGGCATCGACTGCTTGATTCGATAATGGCAGGCTCTCAACATATCCCTCAATCCATGTAATTTTAGGATGAAAAACTGCCTGATTCCGCATGGTGGCTGACGGCTCAATCGCCAAAACCTGATACCCACGCGCTGCCAGAACAAACGCATAGGAACCCGTGCCGGCACCAATATCAGCAACGGTGGAAACTGGTGAAGATGACAGAATTTCTAGCAGCTTTCTAGCAATGCGCGGATCGGTTTTTCTCGTTTGAGCATAGGTTTTGCCAATGATGTCATAGAATGCCATTCTGTCTCCGCAAATCAGTACTTCCTGAATATCTAAACATTCCATCATTAGTGCTCCCTTAACGCCCTTACCGCTCAAACCAATCGCTGAAAAGGCACATTCCATAGGTGCAAATTGATGAATGCCTTAGTGCGGGCAGTTTGCCTGGAGGTGAAATACCTGTACTACAGAGATAAAACTGAGACGCACTTTCGTTACTCACCGTAAGCTTCAACTTCCTTGCCCCTATTAATTATCAAGTCGTTTTAACTGAAACTTACCCCGTGACCAGCGATCGCTTGCTAGAGTGAAAACGCCGATGGGCAATCTAATAGTCAAGTTTGTCGTATTTGGCAGGCGGCACGCGTTAGACAACCAAATCATCAGCGGCAACTTTCGAAGAATCCTTAATCTTTGGTGGTTGACTGTCGTTAGAACGACCGTTTCCCGTGACCAGAGGTTCGTTCTAACAGCCGGTACCTGTCTTAATGATTGCTACAGGTGTGGCAGTTGGTGCTAAAACAATTAGGCTGGAACTAGATTACTGGCCTGTCCAAGTTCTCCTTATCTCTAGCCGATCGGCGATAGGGCAAGATTAGAACCCAAAACCCAGTTCAGCGGCTTTATAAACAACTATCGGCTTCTCTTATGGATAAAGGGCTAGGCCATCTACACTTGGGTAACAACGTTGTTGACGAAGAGCAAGTCTACGGCTTGGTCAATTCAGAAGAAGCTGCTTCATTTTCGCGGGCAAGGGCAAGTCAATCTCCTCATACGCCCAGGGTGGAAGGGCAGCCTTTAAAGTTAACCAACGGTATATTGCCCGAACGTCAACGGGTCTTGCGCACCTCAAAGAGTTTGGTGGTTAGCCATGCGAGTCCGCTGGCACCGCTGCGATCGCGAGATCGCAATGCCCTCGACGATCTCTTTGAGCATGACGATTTACAAGAAATTTCATTAGACGTTCATCGCTATCTGGCGCGCATCTATCCCGAACCGTGCTGGGAAGATAATCCCCACGATTTTTTGCACGACTTTATCTAGCCAGGCTGTTTCTTGGCTGTTGCTGATAAAAGGACCATCACTTCTCAATAGAAAACTCCGGCACGGTCAAGTGCTACTTGCAAAATCAATAGCCGCCTTGACCTGGGCAGAACAACTCAGAATTCGCTCGGATGTGTTTCGTACTCTTCAGGAGCCGGGCTTTGGCAGAGCCGCGCAGTACCCCGACCAAACCCGCCGTTGCTTTCTGGCAGGATATACAAAGCCAACGCGGCTAACTACGCCGCAGACAGCATGAGGAAAAGACCATGAAAAAGTGGCTGCTAATCACCGGGCTAGTGCTGCTGTGCTGGTGGGGCATGGCGACTGGCATTCGTGCCCAGGGCAGCAGTTTGCGCCTGGAAACGCGGGTTGATCGCTTAGAGTCAGAACTGTCGCGGGTGCGATCGCAACTTACCCAGCTAGAGGCCCGCAGTGGCGGCCCCACAACGCTACCGCCCGCGACCTCAGTGCCCGGCAGCCCAAATGAGCTTTCGTTGGCAGAGCAGTTTGATAATTTGGCGACGCTCGCGATCGAAGTCCGGCAAGATGTCCGCGACCTGCAAGTTCGTGTCGCTGAATTAGAGGGAGACTCCCTCCGTTAGGGACACGCTGAGAAATAATCCCTCCATTTAGCTCGGATTTATCGTCATGGCCCATTTGGACAGTTCCGCCGATGGGGCTAATCGACGCGAAATGATGCCAGTGTCTGAGCATCGACATTCCTGCGCTTTTACTAATGGAATTGACTCGCCCTTACCCCAATCCTGAGAATAAAACCTCGCTCAACAAAGCGATGAAGACTAGAAGCTGACAGTTGTCGGTGACGACGGTAAAGAAGTAGGTTGCTCCGGACGTTCGGGCACGGCGGTAGTGCATGGTGATAGCGGATCAAATCTGCTATTAGAGTTGACAGGTGGTGCCGTAATTGAACATTTGGGTGTTGGGTTTTCTATCGGCAACCCAGCCTACGGTGAGGGGCTGGAGGACCAGGCGCGGCGCATTGTGTTGCAGCTTTGGCGGGAGATGGTGCTATGGATTAGGCAGACTAAAGGCTTGGAGGCGGCGTTGAATGGGCAGTTGGTGACGCGGGAGCTAGCGAAGGTGTTGGGGTTGGTGCCGGTTGAGGGAGAAGTGTGCCCAGAGATATCTACAGAGTCGGTGAGGGTGGAGCCGGAAGTCGCGGCGAGGGTGAAGATGCCGTTGGCAGTGCCGAGGTTTGGGAAGGAAAGATTACGGGTATTGTTGGTTCTGGAGCAGTTAAGGCAAGGTGGAGTATTGAGGCAAAAAGAAGCAATGGTGTTCTGCCAAACTGCTGGGTAAAAGCGGGGCACGCCGTATATGAAATGACTAAAGAGGTTCAATGAAAATGTGCAACCGTACCTCAATTCCTTATCACTGAATGGGTGGACACCCCTCGACTACTTCGTCAGAAAAGATAGCTCCTGCTGCTTCTGGATTAAACTCTTCTGGGAATTGAGTTTCGGCATTGTAGATTGCATCTCGAAAATTCGTATCGTCGATAGTAGCGTCTCTCAGGTCAGTGCCTCGAAGATCAGTAGCTTGGAAATTAGCTCGTGTCAGATTCGCTAGCTCTAATTGAGCATTGACGAAGCAGGTGGCGACTGCGCTAGCTCCTGTAAAGTCAGAGCGGAAGAGGTCAGCTTCTTCAAAAAGAGCTTGATCTAAAGTAGCTCTGGAAAAGTCAGCATTAAACTTAGAATGGCTAGCATTCATCCCAGTTAAATCCAACGCTTTCAAATCCAACTGTAGGCTGAGAGCAATATAAACATCCACTACAGAAGAATATGGCGCTAGTAAATACATCCCTGCTTCTTGAGCAGAAAACCCTTCTGGAAGCTGGGTGCGATCGCTATAAACAACGGACCCAAAGGTTGCTTGGTCAAATACAACACCTCTTAAATCAGCATTGATGAATGATACAGCTTCCAAGTTAGAGCTTGAAAAATCAGCCTCTGTTAAGTTTGCCCCTGCAAAGTCTGCTCGCCGGATTTCGGTGTCTGACAAATCAACATCTCCCAAGAAGGCATTCCTGAATTTACCCGCAATAGATGACCCCTGCAAATTAACACCTGCTAGGTTAGCATCTTCAAAATTGTTGGAATTCAAGTTCGACCTCCTAAAATCCACAAAGCTAAGATCGGCTCCAGAGAAATTTGAATAAGTTACTATTACTTGCCCCAGATATGATCTTGTCAGATCGCTGCCAATGAATTGAGAGTCCCTAATGATTGAATTTTCGAGATTTAACTCTGACAAATCCAATTCAGACAAATCTGCTTGCAAGATAATACAAGCATTGCACTCTCGTGATTCGAGAATCTCATCGAGTCTTTCTTGAGAAAGTGATTCTGGCAAGGAATAGTCTGCCAGTGCGCGAGGAGAATAAATAGCGACAGGAAATAGCATCAGAAATACGAATAGTTCGATAAACTTGAGAATTCGCTTTAATTTCATCTGAGTGAACTCCCTTGAAAGGATTGAAGGATATGACGTAAACATAAGTCAAGTAAATTACTTTTGCGCATTTTTATATTGTGGAAACCATTGCACCGCACAGTCCTTCGATGATTAATCGGAGTGCGATCGCATATCGCCGTAGGTTGGGTTGAGGAAACGAAACCCAACATCCCTAGGCTCTGGTTAATTAACTCGAATCGCATATCGCCGTAGGTTGGGTTGAGGAAACGAAACCCAACATCCCTAACATGAATTCTCCATTATTCCCGTGCCTTAATCAATTCAATCTCTTCACCTTTACCCCAATCTTGAGAATAAAAACCCCGCTCAACAAAGCGATGAAAACTTGGAATACGGCCACTCAATCGGAGCCCTCACCAAGCCATGACTGACCGGATTGGTGTGGATGTAATTAACATGACGCGCAAAATCCTGCTCATCGCGAATTTGGTGTTCCCAAAAGCGCCGCTGCCACACCGCTTGCTCTTGCTTGTGACGACGGGATAATGACCGGGCTCGCTTGTATTGCTCGGGGCAATGGCGGGTAAAGTGCGATTTGATTAACCGCCAGCGGGTAGAAAAGTCGGCGTCACCAGCGGGCAATGTCCAGATGCAGTGCAGGTGGTCAGGCAAAACGACGATGGCTTCGATGGTAAACGGGTGCTGTTGTTTGACCGTGTGGAAGGACTGCCAGAGAAGCTGTACGGTTTCGGGATAGTTGAAGAGGTGCTGACGATTGTAGGTGACGACGGTGAAAAAGTAGGTTGCTCCGGGTGTTTGGGCACGGCGGTAGTGCATAGTGATGGCCGATCAAATCTGCCATTGGAGTTGACAGGTGGTGCCGTAATTGAACATTTGGGTGTTGGGTTTTCTATCGGCAACCCAACCTACGGCGAGGGGCGACGCACTGTGCAACCGAACCTCAGTTCCTTATCGCTGAACGGGTGGACACTCCTCGATTACTTCATCAGAAAAGATGGCTCCTGCTGCTTCTGGAGCAAAGCCTTCTGGAAAACGAGTATTAGTATCATAAACAACGCCTTGAAAGTTTGTATTCTCTATATTTGCTTCACTCAAATCGCTTCCTCTTAAGTCTGCTCCTTGAAGTGTTGCACCACTTAAATCAGCAAGAGTTAGAGTAGCAAGGCTTATCGCACTATTCATTAGATTAGCGTCATGTAGATTCGTTGTAACGAGGTTTCCACCACAAAAAGATGAGCTTTCTAAACTAGCATTTCTGAATTCAGCGCGCCTTAATATCGCATGATCGAATATGGTCATGTCCAGAATCGATCTAGAAAAATCGACATTAATATAGGTTCTACTAAAGTTCATGCCAGTTAAATCCAGTCCAGAAAAATCCCCTCCATAGAACTCTAATCCAATTACAGAGGAATAAGGAGCTAGCAAATACATACCTGTGCTTGGCACAGAGAAGTCATCTGGGAAAATCGTTTCAGAAGTATAGACTACGTTTTCAAAAATTGTTTGCTCAAAATCAACCTCCTTTAAATCAGCACCGATGAAATCCACTCGAACCAGAGTTGCATTTCCAAAGCTAGCGTTTAACAGGTTAGAATCCCTGAATGAGACGCCTTCTAAATATGCTTCTTCAAAAGAGGAGCCTGATAAGCTTGAACCTCTGAAGGTGACAGCCCCGACTCTTGCTTCTTGAAAAGTCGCATCATTAGCAATAACTCTATCCACAGTAACGTACTCAAAATCTACGCCTGTAAAATCTGAGAAAGATAAGTTCGATCCAGAAAAATCAACGGATTCTATCCGTCCATTCTTTAGGTCTATTTCGAAAAGGTCTGAATCAATGATCTCAGACCTTTCAATCACTGCCCCCTCTAGAATGGCATTGCTTAAATCGATATCAATCAGCTCAAGGTCGTCTATTATGCAGAAATAGCATTCTCCAGTCTCTAATATCCGATCCAGATTATCTTGCGCGGCAGAATTCAACGGCGGTGAGTCAGCCTTGGCATTCGCCAAGAAAAAGAAAAATGCTGCTAGATTTGAAAGTCCCAAAATACAGCATATTTTTGAATTAATAGGAGATGACATTCTTCGAAAACCATAAAGTGCGATCGCATATCGCCGTAGGTTGGGTTTCTCTGACTCAAACCAACCTACGGCTATATGCGATCGCACTAGGAACACCAAACAAAGAATGCCAAACTACCTCTAACGCATGACTCTCAAGGTGAGCAGACATCTGGAGAGTCATTGGATAGGATTGCCCCAGCTTCCACGGGGTCAAAACCATCTGGGAACTGCGTATCAGCATTGTAAATTGCGCCATAAAAGTTCGCACCATGAACAATAGCATTACGTAAATCACTTCCTCTTACATCTGCTCCCTGAAGTTGCGCATTACTCAAATCGGCAGATCTCAAATTGGACAAGGCTAATGTACTATCTCTCATACTTGTGCTCTCAAGATTTGTAAAAGTCAAATCAGCAGCACAGAATGACGAATTATTGATGTCAGCACCTTTAAACTCAGAGCCTGATAAATTTGAATAATCAAATATAGCTTTATCAAGGATTGCTCTTGAGAAATTATTCTCCATAGAAGAATTTCTAAAATTCATTCCAGTTAGATCTTGTTCCGAGAAATCATTTCCATAAGACTCTAAACCAATAGCCGATGAATATGGAGCTAGTAAATACACCTCGTCGTTTGATGAGGGGAAATTGTTTGGCAAGATTGTCTCAAGGTTGTATATAACGTTCTCAAAAGAGGCTTGCTCAAAGTTTACATCTCTCAAATCCGCTCCAATAAAGCTTACTCCACGAAGGGCTGCACCCTCAAAGCTGGCCCCTGACAAATTAGCCGACACAAAAAAAACGCCATCTAAAAGAGCTTGATCAAACGAGGTCTCTACTAGGTTGGTATGTTCAAAGTAAACAGCTTTGAGAGTCGCCTCTTGAAAATTGGCATTTGTTATATCAGCTTCATTCAAGGTAACAACATCAAAATATGCTCTGTAAAGATTTGAGTAGGATAGATCTGAACCAGAAAGATCAGAAATGCCTATCCTAATATTCAACAAATTACTTCCAGAAAAATCGGTATCTAGGATTCTTGAACTAGAAATAATCAAGTTTTCTAGAGAAGAACTATCTAAATCTACTCCAGATATATCTAGACCACTAATTCGGCAGAAATAGCATTCTTTTGTTTCTACTATTTGATTCCATTCATCCTGAAAGTTTAATTGAGATTTCACTAAATCGGCGCTAGCATTCAATGGAAGCATCAAGATAGAGAAAAATAGAAACTCAGAAACATGCCTACTTATACATTTCATAGGTTGAAAAACCGCTTTCAATTCAACTTCTGTACCAAAATATAGATTTATCTGAAGAGCACGCTTTGTGCATACAAATAGATTTAGTGCGATCGCATATCGCCGTAGGTTGGGTTGAGTCAGAGAAACCCAACATTTCCAGGCTCTGACTTGGATCGCTATGAGGGTGGTCAACCTCACTCTTCAAGCTATCAAGCCCTCGTTGGATGTTGACTCGGTCCCAACCCAAGGCCCGTTATGCTCACCGGGTGGAACCCTCAAAGTAATCCAAGGTCACTTGGGCTGTGAATTCGCGTTTCTTCTGACCAGTCAGTTTGCGCGCCGCATCCTTAAAAGTGGCTTTGATTGGCTCAGTTAACATCAGTCTCAACACCATCAGGCAATGGCTGGTAGTTTAACCGAATCCAAGGGGGGCTTATTTCAGCGCTCTTAGCTTCGCCAAAGATGAGGGACGTAATGGGTTTGGATGGCGCTAAATAACCCTTAGCGATATTTTTTCAGGAGCAAATCCAGTTTTTGCAGGGTTTCTGCAGGGGCAGTGTCAAGGGGGGTGATGACGGCATATTTCAGGGCGTCGTGAGCCTCTGATGCG
>JBCDHF010000163.1:0-9669 GCA_038750375.1 Cyanobacteria bacterium P01_H01_bin.15 | reverse complement strand
TCTGCAAGGGCTAAATTGTGAACTGATGCAAGGTAATTTTTTCCAGCAGCCGATTAGACCAGACGCGCTATTTTGTCATTGATTTGACCTGCATCACTTATACCTGTGACGTCTTTATCTGATGGGCATACTCTCTACCCTGTCAGCACTGAAGGGTGATGTCGCGGGCTCTTGTCGATATCAATCCTTAGATTTGTTCGAGGGTTTGCCAACCCATAATGCGTCCATTGAGCTTAAAGACAATGGAGCCAAGAATGCCGAGTTTTTGTGCGGCGTTCTTGAGGGCGGGCAGGATTTTGGGTTGAGTACGGAAGAACGTTTCGGGGTTTGTCCCAAAGTCAACGCAAAGAACAGTGGAACTCCCCCAGCGATCCCGGGAAAGTTTACAGGTATCGGGCAGATTAGTACAAAGTTGGCGGCAGCGCTCTAACAACGCTTTTTCGAAATTCTGGCTGGAGAGAGAACTGGGCAGGGAGGGCATAACAGCAAATTTTTCAGTTCAGAATTAGCGCCATAGCGGCAAGTGTTTTCTTTATAGACTGGATGCCCTAGTGATCGCGGTAGCCATTTTTATTTTTTAAAGAAGGGTTGATAAATTTAACAACTCATTCAAATCATTTATATTTGCCCGCCTTAGAAAAAGGCTCAGAGACTCCAGGTAGTTTGGTCAGAGAGTCTAGGCGGAGACTCAAGTTCGAATGCACGGGTGCGATCACAACTGCGAACTTCTCGAATTGGAATCATCCCCACCACAGAATTGGAGTACGCCAAATAATCAAACTGCTCGACTAGCTCTGGGTACCATCGGGATTCTTGTAGCGATTGATTTTGCGACGCTAGCTGCCGTTTGATAGCTTCTCGTTGAATCCCAGCTAAAATACCGGCTGCCAGGGGCGGAGTCCACCACTGTCCAGCGTGCCATCCCCAAAGATTGCCGGTACTTGTTTCTAGCCACTGCCCTTCCTCATTCTGTAAAATCGCTTCCTGGGCGCCGGCTGCTTGCGCTTGGGCTTTACTTTGCCAGCAGCTTAGATAATTACCGGTTTTGTGAAGCGGTTGGGCTCGCAAACTCGGCGGAGCCAGCCAAGCAATTACGCCTTCTTCTTGCCACTTTGCGAGTTGCGGGGGTAGCTGGCGACCAAGAATGAGCTCTCGTCCGTCGGGAAAAAACGTTAATCGCAGAACAGGATAGTGGTGACATAGTTGTTTGGCACCGGTTTGGACTCTCGACCAGTCAGGCATCGTCCAATTAAATTCGGCAACACTGCCCCGTACGCGATCGCAGTGGGCTTGCCAGAGAGTTGCAGGGTGTTCTAGTGAGCAGCCAAAAACTCGCAGCGTTGTGAAGACCGTGGCTCCATACAAAAATGCTGGCTCGAAGATGGACATTTCAATCCTTTCGGATTGATGTAAACGGCCCTGATACCAATACAAGTAGTTTCTCGAGAATAAAGGTCCAGCTAACAGGCTAGCTTGAACACCCTCCCGCAAGGTGTGCTCACAGGCTCTCATCTCCAACTCGTCAGGAACCCAAATTTCATCAGAATCCACTGCTTTTTCATCTGATTTTCTGTTGCAGCTTTCCGAATTCTGAGGATCGTAGCGGACCCAAATGTCAGAGCGCGCCCCTCTTCGTTAACATTACTTAATACAAAGAAATAGGTAAAGCAGCAGGGGGCTGGCGATGAAAGCGTTGATAACTGGGGCATCTTCGGGCATTGGAGCAGCATTTGCGCGGGCGTTGGCGGCGGAGAAATCCGATTTAGTTTTGTTGGCGCGATCGAAAAATAAACTTGAGGCGTTGGCTAACGAACTGGTTGAGCAGTTTGGGGTTCAGACCCAGGTCATTGTGCAGGATTTAACGGTCCCCAATGTCGGAGAGGTCGTCGAGCAAGCGGTTACTGACGGCCCTGAGTCTGTTGATTTGCTGATTAATAATGCGGGTTTTGGGGATTACGGCGAATTTTGCGATCGCCCTTTATCCAAAAATATGGAGATGCTTCAGCTCAATATCACGGCATTAACTGATTTAACGGGTCGCTTTTTACCTGCCATGCAGCAACGCGGTTCCGGTGGCATTATTAACGTGGCTTCGATTGCAGCCTTTCAACCGCTGCCTTTCATGGCAGTTTATGCGGCGACTAAAGCTTACGTTTTGAGCTTTAGTGAAGCGTTGTGGGCAGAGAATAAAGATAAAGGCGTCAACGTCTTGGCGCTATGTCCGGGACCGACGGAATCCGAATTTTTTGAGGTTGCCGAATTCCCGACTGCGACGAAAGATAATTTCAAAGGTCCTAGTGCGGTCAGCGCCGAGAAGGTGGTCCAAGAAGCGCTTAAGGGCTTGAAGAAGCAACAATCAAATGTCGTAACTGGTGGCGTATTCAATCAGGTGATTGTCAATGTTCCTCGGTTTTCACCTCGTGATTGGTTAGTGAGTGCTGTGAGCAAGCAGTTTTCGCCCGCTGTTTTGGGGAAGGGAAAAGAATAAATCTTGAGCAGTAGTCAGAGTAATAGTCTTACGCGTTGTAGACGCGGCCTGAACTATGCTTAACCCGCAGATTATGATCATTCCATACAGAATTGCTTTTTTAGATAAATGAAAATTAATTCAATCTAATGAGTGAAGTTTATCCATTCTTTTATTATTTACTTTCAGACTGGCGGGCACGACCCGTGGAAAATAGTTGAGTCCCAAAGTTGTTCTATCCACTTGATTTCAGACTAAATTTTATGACTCTAGACAAGTTTTAATCAAAGCTTCGGTGCCATCCACGGGTACAATTTCGACTCCCAGCGCTTCGCTAACAGCGCTAACTGTCGTGTCATCAAGAAACTTGGCTTCATCATGTTTCAACATCACTGACGGCAGCAATATCTTTTCTGCTAGCGCTTTTTTAGGTAACCCCGCCAGCAAATCTTGCCCCGTTAAGAGTCCCGTCACGGAAATTTCTTGACCCCAGTATTCACTTCGTAACGCAGCTAATTTTACAGTTAGCCCAGACACTTGATTTAAGCGCTCAACTAACGGAGAAAAGGCTAACTCCACCGCATTACCCACGACCCAGGTAAGCGTGCGGGGCGGATTAACTTGGTCCGGTAATTTGTGATCGCAAATGTCTTGAAACTCTTTGATAAACAATCGAATCGAACCCACGCCATTTCCGATTTGAGGATAGTCTTCGTAGTGCGCTTCTTCTGGTAGCGGTAACCGGGCAATTAAGAACCACTCATCCGCAAGCCAGGTAAAGGAGGTGCCGTATTGTTGCTGAAACTGGGCTTGAAGCGCCTGAACCTGAGCGATCACTTCCCTCGCTTTCGCTTGACTGACAGGGATTAATTCATCTTCAACAGGTCGAAACCGAGTTAAGCCCACCGGCACTACCGCCGCAGAAATTACTGCCGGAATATCCTGAGTTTGGAATTGGGCCAAGTCCGATAGGGTGCGCGTCAAATGCTCACCATCATTAATGCCGGGACACACGACGACCTGGGCATGAATCTGCAATCGGCGCTCCTGAAACCACTGCAAATGGTTCATAATTTCCCCTGCGCGGACGTTTTTGAGAAGTTGCGATCGCACATCGGGTTCGGTGGCATGAACTGAGATAAATAAAGGAGACAGGCGCATTTGTTCAATGCGTTGCCATTCTGGTGCAGTTAGGTTTGTTAGGGTCAAATAACTGCCGTAGAGAAAACTCAGTCGATAATCATCATCTTTCAAATAAAGACTATCTCGTTTGCCCGGCGGCTGCTGATCGATAAAACAAAAGGGACAGCGATTGTTGCACTGCATTAAACCGTCAAACAGTGCCGATTCAAAGACCAATCCCAAATCGTCGTCGTAGTCCTTTTCAATTTCTAGGACGTGGGACTGACCTTGGGCATCGAGAACCTCCAAGGTCAAGAATTCATCGGCACACAAAAACTGATAGTCGATCAAATCACGCGGCTGGCTACCATTAATCGAAACCAACGCATCTCCCGGCTCAAAGCCGATTTCGGCGGCAATGGAATCGGTCAGAACTTCACTGACTTTGGCTGGTTTTAAGACCGCTGTTTTGGTCATAGGAGTTCAGGAAAAATCAAAGAAGCAAAACGTCTATCCAGCCTTTAACTGTAACGAAATCTTCCAGAAAAAATTCATCTAAACACCAATTTCGCCGATTTATCGCCGCCGCAGCCAGGTAAAAAGGGCCGCCACGAGACCAAGCAAGGGAGCCACTGCGATTGCACCGAAGAAGATCACGGGTCCCTGCCAACCGCTAAGAGTTAAGCGTCGGTTTTCAGCTTCTCTTAGTTGAATGGTTAAGGTTTCATCTCCGTCACCACTGAGCCATTTGACTGAATTCAAGAAGATATCGCTATTAAAGGTTTGTTGGTACCAACCATTGGTCGCGAAGGTCGCATTGCCAATTACTACTAAGCGGGCTTCTTTGGCATTGTTATCTTCAGCTGTTTCTACTGCGTCGGCGTTGGACTCGTCGGTACCGGGATTGTCAGTATCGGCAGTCTCAGAATCGGAAATCTCCGAATCAGAGGATTCAGTTTTAACCGTCCCCTCCTCCGTCCTCTCATTCGGCTCGGCTTCCTCTAAGTCTCTTTCCACATTGGGCCCGGTCTCCGCCTCGGACTGTTCTCCATTTACGGCTGCGTCAGAGTCCGGCTCACCGCTGCTTCCTTGAGCGTCTTGGGAACTGGACTTTTCACTGGTTTCTGAAGAGGATTCAGGCAGAACCACTGTTTTGGTCAGTGCTACACCCAAATCCAAAGGACCTTGAATATCGGTCAACTCATCGAAGGTCAACTCTTCACCCTCGGTAAGTTCCTTTTCGGCCCAAGCTTCAGGTTCCGTCACCAGAATTGCGATCGTATCTTCTACGTCCTCTTTTTCCACACTGGCAATGGCACGCGAAAAGGGGAATAGAGTCAAGCGGGTGTCGTCAAATTCCTGGGTAATGGGGTGTTCACCGTAATTCAAGATCACAGTGATGACCGGTCCCAAATTCGGGTCAATTTGTAAACTCGACGGGTCGATAATTAAGCGCTCATCCAGTTCCAAACCCCAGTCTGCGAGTAACGGATCAACACCCGGATCGGTCTGGGGATTCAGCAACATCAGCATCCGACCGCCTTGATCCAGATAGGTTTGCAACGCTTTGACTTCTTTCTCCAGCAAGCTCTTTTGCGGTCCCACGAGCATCACTGCCTGGGCATCGGCTGGCACCGAGGACTCCTGAACTAAGTTCAAACCAATCAGCTTATACCCCAAATTCTCCAACCCCGTTTGTGCCTGGGAAAGACCGCCCTCAATTTCCGCTAGTTCCGGTTCTCCATGACCCTGCACATAATAAATTCGAGGGGTTTCGGCTTTCAGCGCTTTTGCGATCGCAGCGGATAAATCGGCTTCGTTTAAAGGCTGAAATTGACTGATGGTCTGCGCTAGCTGAGTTTGTCCGTCGTACTCCACAAATACATCGCCAATGGACTGGACATTAAACTCTTGGACTAGATTGATCTGAACCTGGGGATTAACCGTTTCAAAACTAAACTGCTCGCTGTAGCGTCCGAAATTTTTCAGCAAATCACTAGAGGCTGAATCAAGCTGATCTTGAAAAATCCAGACTTTCAAGGGCTGCTCTAGGGTACCCACCAATGTTTGGGATTGGGTTGAAAGGGTATTGACTTGGTTTTCGCTGAGGTCAATCGGCTCCGTGTAATTCGCAGTCACATAGTTGACTAGACCCAAAATGACGAACACCGACAGCGTGGCTGCGATCGCATTAGTTCCTGCTTGAGTGGAGCGCCGTCGCCAAAAACTACCTGAACTACTCAACCAAAAACAGAGCCAGGTAATTAGCAAACCCAAACCAATGCCGCCGATAACTTGGGCGACCATTGTCCATTCGCCCTGGGCAACCCGAATCGCCAGACCTGCGGCCCCCAACAGCAGTCCCGGAAAAAACAAATAGCGCAGTAATTTAATCAACCATTTCATAGAGGTCGCCATCTCCTTAAGAGCGCTGGAAGCGGAGCGCTTCAATCGATTGTGCTGTCAGAAAAATACCTAAAAAGATGTAGCTGACAAAGACCACCACACTTGCCGGATCTAAGATGCCTTCCAGAAAATTATCGTAATGCTCTAACAGCGAAAGATAGGTCAAAATCGCGCCTGCCCAACCGGTCAAGCTCCCCGCAATCAGATCCGTGACCCAAAGAAACAGAATCAAGGCAAACGTCAGAAAAGCGGCCAGGATAGTGCTGTCTGTTAGGGAAGAAATAAACATTCCTAGAGACAAAATTGCCGCTGCCATCAGGATTAATCCCACATGAGCCAGTAAAGGAACCGTCGGCGACATGGGAGGATTAGCGGTACTAAACGCGATCGCCTGCCAGAGCATGAGAGGCATCAGCATGGTGACAAAAAAAGTCAACACGCCCAGCAACTTACCGACCGCCACGGCCCAATTACTGATGGGAGAAGTAGCCAACAGCTCTAACGTTCCGCGCTTGCGCTCCTCGGTGTAGAGCCCCATGGACAAGATCGGAAGGATGAAGAGCACGAGCGTCCCCATTACGCCAAAAAACCAGCGCAAAAATTCTGCGGCCACATCCAACGCCGGAACCGGAATACCCCGCTGCTCACTAAAGGCCACTTGCTGCACGATCCCATTAGGACCCATCAGAATACTGGTCAAAAAGACCCCGGAAATCAGCCAAAAGACAGCGCATAAAACATAAGCAAGAGGCGACGCAAAATAGCCCTGCAATTCTTTGCGAAAAATCGCCAGGATATTGGCCAATACAATCATGTTTCCTGCTCCTCAGAACTCTCTTCGACTGTACTTTCCTGAAGCGGGCTCTCTGGGACAGCACTATCTTCGCCCGTACTTTTCTCGACCCCACTTTCCAGCGTCGTATCGTCTTCGACAGCAGCCTCTTGGGTCGTTAATTCCAAAAAGACATCTTCCAGCGTCGCCTGAGTCCGGCGTAACTCATAAAGCTCAATGTCTGCCTGGATTAGCGCTTTTGAGATGGCACTTCCTGGTTCGGCTTCTTTTTGAGTCGCAATCGTCAATGTCAAGCGACCATTTTCTGCTGCCGCCACCTCTACTTTTTCCACGCCAGGAATATCCCGTAAACAGTCTTGGGCAGTCGAGGCTTCACCGGCAATTTCCGCGTCGTAACCAGCATTTCCCGCCAACTGATCTAGCAAGCGATCTGGATAGTCCGTGGCCACCACTCGACCGCCATTGATAATAGTTACGCGATCACAAGTCATGCTCACTTCCGGCAGGATATGCGTCGAAAGCATGATGGTATGGTCCCCGGCCAGACTTTTGATTAAATTGCGAACTTCAATAATCTGCCGAGGGTCTAAACCCACCGTGGGCTCATCTAGAAAAATTGCGGGCGGATCATGCACGATGGCCTGAGCAATCCCCACTCGTTGCCGGTAGCCCTTGGAGAGTTTCCGAATCAAACTAGTCTTGCGATCGCTGAGCTGGCATCGGGCTAACGCTGAATCAACCCGTTGTTTGCGATCACCTGCGCTCACTCCCTTGAGCCGAGCCACAAAAAACAAAAACCCTTCCACCGTCATTTCTGGATACAGGGGGGGCGTTTCGGGCAAATAGCCAATGCGTTGGCGCACCGCCAGCGAATTTTCATGGACGTCGAACCCAGCAATGCGAGCGGTTCCGGTGCTGGCTGGCAGAAAACCGGTCAAAATGCGCAGCGTCGTGGTTTTGCCTGCACCATTCGGACCCAAAAATCCAACAATTTCCCCGGCATTCACCTCAAAGGAAACATCCTGGATCGCCAATGTTGAGTCATAGACCTTACTGAGCTTTTCGACCTCAATCGTCATTGTTTATTTCGTGACCAATTTCGCCTACATAAGGTAGCTTGTCGGCCCTAAAAAACGCGAAGGAAATCACAATTTATACTGAATTGAAAGAAAGCATCTAAAGCCAAGTTTATGTTTCTCAATCTGACGCTTTCTCTCGAATTGCCGAGAACCGTTCTAATTCTGAGTTGCATAACGTAACCGGGTTCTGGCAAGCCCTCCTTCCCTTTACGAAAGTAGTGACGATTATTTACCCGGCTTTGGATTTTGTAAGAAATAATGTTCTGGGATTTTTATTAAGTGAAGCTCGATGAAGTTGTCCCTTGGGGCAGAACGCTAGCAGAATACAAGTCAATGTTTAGCTTGTCGGATACGGATTTATCCGCCAAAATTCTTGGATGCGGCGATGGTCCTGCTAGCTTCAATGCTGAGATGGCGGAACTAGGACACTCTGTTATCTCTATCGATCCGATTTACCAATTTTCTGCTGAACATATTGAGCAGCGCGTTCGAGCTACTTACGAATCAATTATTTCGCAAGTGAGAAAAAATCCTGGTCTTTATATGTGGAAAAACTTCCGCGATGCTGATGAGCTGGGAAAGTCACGTCTGAACGCAATGGAGAAATTCTTATTAGATTACGATTTGGGGAAAGTTTCAGGAAGGTATTTATGTCAATCTTTACCAACTCTAGAATTTTCTGATGACCAATTTGAGTTGTGCGTATGCTCTCATTTACTCTTCTTATATTCAGAGCAGTTATCGCTTGATTTTCATCTGACCTCGATTTATGAACTGTTGCGAGTTGCGTCAGAAGTTAGGATTTTTCCCTTGCTTAAATTGGATTCTGAGCCATCCTCTTACGTTGAAATCGTTTTGAAGGATTTATCAAACAAAGGTTTTCGGACAAAAGTTCAACCGGTTGCTTACGAGTTCCAAAAGGGTGGAAATCAGATGTTGAGAATCAGTCGGTAACAATCGCCGAACAACATCAAGCTCTGATGGTTGCCATAACATTAATTCGCGATCACAAGGTACACTGAATCGTATGAATGACTCACCCAACCTGGATTATTCGAGGTGCGCCAAAGGATGACAGCAGAAGCTGTGTCCCTCAGCCGTTTAAAAGTCTCTTGCAGAGAGCAGTGTGAAATGTCTATGGTAACTTACGTGCGGGAATACGTTGAGTCCATCGCCTTTTTCGATGCTCATTTGCTGGCATCCTGCATTTGCCGAATCTGAGAGAGAATTAGTTTCTTAGGCATAAATGGCATCGTCGCCATCATAAGCTTTTGAGAGGAAGTAAGACCTGAAACTACGCTCAGTTTTCCAGCCAACATTGCCTGATAACCATCCTCAGCGACAGATCTAGCAGAGGCCGTCTTGGTAAATAGATCTGTTTTGTCCATTCCTGATGTGTGGGCAAATTCAGATTCTGTAGCTCCGGGAAGAAGAGTGGTCACGGTAACACCGGTGCCCTCAAGCTCACTCGCAATTCCATAACTGAGTGCGGTGACATAGTGTTTAGTCGCAAAGTACACTGATTGCAAAGGCCCACCCGGCGGCAAGCTGGCAGTCGATGAAACATTGAGAATTCGTCCGTTATTCCGTTCCACAAACTCAGGAATAAACAGATGGCAGAGTTCCGTCAGCGCGACTACATTAAGTTGGATCATGGCGAAGTCCTGTTTCCAGTCACGTTCATGAAACTTACCTCGCCCGCCAAAACCAGCATTGTTGATTAAGTATTTGACTTCGATTTTTTCTGCCTTGATTGAATCAAAAATCTCTTGTGGAGCTGCCGGATCACCCAGATCTCTGGC
>JBCDHF010000162.1:0-9670 GCA_038750375.1 Cyanobacteria bacterium P01_H01_bin.15 | reverse complement strand
TTTCCTCTGTTCATTTTTCCTCCGTAAAGAGTGTTGGGTCCTCAATCAGTTAGGCTCAAATACTCACTTTTCATTTGGCGAAAATTGAGGGCGCTTTAGCCGATATTCGGTTGGCGTCTCTGCTCTAGATTTCGCGCTCCTAACTCACACACCTCTTTGAGCTTCACAGGCAGATGAATGGCAAAATCCGTCTAGTCGCTTTTTCTACTTGGAAATATTTGAATCAGCCGTTAACCGGCCGCAATGCGATCTATGCCCGTTGGAATTTAAGGCAGTTTTGGTATCGCTATCGGGTAGAGATGCTTGAATCTTGTTGGCGCAAAGCGATTCCGTCAGAAACGGTGACAGCAGAAGAAGATTGATGTTCTTCCGTGGACGATTATTGGCACCGCTCAAGCTTTCTCGCACAAGTCATCCAAGGCCCTGTCGCTTTACTCAGTTTGGCTAAGACATCTTTGAATCCTGAGTTGATTAAGGCGCGGTCTAGTTCGTAATCACTCTTTTCCGAAAGGGGCTGCAGTGAGAGCTTTCGTCTGGGTCTCGTCGGGGAAATCTAAAGTCTGTTCTCACGGTCAACCGAGTAATCTGTGGCAAGATAGGCTCACGGTTCTTTTTCTGCGCACTGATTGTGGAGATAACTTTTCTCGGCACCAGTTCCGGTGTCCCCACTCGCTCTCGCAACGTTTCGAGTGTGGCTTTACGCTTGCCTCAGCGCGCTGAAGTCTGGCTGTTTGACTGCGGTGAGGGCACTCAGCATCAGTGGTTGCGGAGTGATTTAAAGATTTCTCAACTGCACCGCATTTTTATCACCCACATGCATGGCGATCATATCTTTGGGCTAATGGGCTTGATTGCCAGCATTGGTCTCGCCAGTACGGGTCAAAAAATTGACATTTATGGTCCACCCGGACTCAACGACTATTTGAGCGCTTGTGCCAAGTTTGCATATATGAGTTTGCAAAATCGCATCCGTGTAAAAATTGTCAAACCAGGAGTAGTTTTTGAAGATAATGAATTTCGTGTTGTTTGCGATCGCTTAACCCATCGGGTGCCGGCCTTTGGCTATCGCGTGGAGGAAAAAGAGCGTCCCGGCAAATTTAATTTAGCTCGTGCTCAGGCTTTGGGTATTCCTCCGGGTCCTCTTTACGGAAAGCTGAAACAGGGGCAAGTGGTCACCTTGCCGGACGGACGCAAAATCCGGGGAGTGGAGTTGTGTGGCAAGCCCCGACCGGGGCGAAAATTTGCCTATTGTACCGATACGGTTTTCTGTGAGGCGGCGATCGCTTTGGCAGAGGGTGTGGACCTCTTGATTCACGAAGCGACCTTTGCTCACAGAGATGCTCCACTCGCCTTTGAACGACTTCACTCAACCTCAACTATGGCTGCGCAAGTGGCGCTAGCAGGTGGTGTC
The DNA here is from genome assembly GCA_038750375.1 of Cyanobacteria bacterium P01_H01_bin.15. Taxonomy (GTDB): domain Bacteria; phylum Cyanobacteriota; class Cyanobacteriia; order Cyanobacteriales; family JAAUTE01; genus JAAUTE01. The sequence goes on along the minus strand of JBCDHF010000162.1, from coordinate 8,259 downwards.
AAGCATTTAATCATGACCCACTTTAGTCCTCGCTATGCCCCCGGCAACGAATTGACGCTGGAAGATTTACTCCAAGAAGCGCAAGCGATTTTTCCTCAGACCAGCTTAGCGGCCGATTATTTAACCTATGCGATTCCTCGTTCCGTGTCTGCACCTTCGCCGGTGCTCACGTCTTCATAGAGACTGGGGTTTTCCCGCAGTTCCAGGTTACGTTGGACAGTTTTCGACGGGGACCCTAAAAGAGTGTCCTATAGTAGCTTAAGAGTATTTAACTTGCCTGGACCAACGGTCGCCAATGGGCAGGCTCTTCGCAGTAGCGGTATGGAGCGCCCACGTTTACGGGTATGGGCGATTTTGCGGGCTCGTCTTAATGATCGTCCATCTGTTTTGGGAATTGGTCGAAAGTGTGATCGCACGATCGCCCTGAATGCCAAGGTAATCAGGAACAGTGGCCCTACCCGGTTTAAATTTTGATTCATTGAGGATTGTTTTCATGACTGCAACCATTAGTCCCACCCCGACCCAGAGCGAGGTACGCGATCTATCTCTGGCGCCTCGGGGTCACCAGCGCATTGAGTGGGCGGGTCGCGAGATGCCGGTTTTACGCCAAATTAGAGAGCGTTTTGCGCAAGAGCAGCCCCTTGCGGGAATTCGTCTCGTGGCTTGCTGTCACGTCACTACCGAAACGGCCCATTTAGCGATTGCGTTGAAAGCGGGCGGAGCGGATGCTCTGTTAATTGCCAGTAATCCCTTGTCTACTCAAGACGATGTGGCGGCTTGTCTGGTCGCTGACTACGGCATTCCTGTTTATGCCATGAAAGGTGAAGACAATGAAACTTACCATCGCCACGTTCAAACAGCGTTAGATTTTCGACCCAACATCATCATTGATGATGGTAGCGACGTAACGGCAACTCTGATCAAAGAGCGTCAAGATCAGCTCGCTGACATTATTGGTACCACGGAAGAGACCACTACCGGGATTGTGCGCTTAAATGCCATGCTTCAAGATGGGGTGTTGTCTTTTCCTGCGATGAATGTCAATGATGCGGACACGAAGCATTTCTTTGATAATCGCTACGGTACGGGGCAATCTTCCCTAGACGGCATTCTCCGTGCCACCAATATTTTGCTTGCGGGTAAAACCGTTGTCGTTGCAGGCTATGGCTGGTGTGGCAAGGGGGTTGCGCTGCGGGCGCGCGGTTTAGGTAGCAATGTCATCGTGACAGAAATTGATCCGACTCGCGCAATTGAAGCCGTGATGGATGGTTTCCGGGTCATGCCCATGGCAGAAGCCGCTCCCCAAGCTGATTTATTTGTCACTCTCACCGGCAATAAGCACGTCATTCGTCGCGAACATTTTGAAGCAATGAAGGATGGCGCGATGGTTTGTAATGCGGGTCACTTCGATATTGAAATTGACCTGGAAGCCTTGGGGGAATTAGCGACTGGGGTCAAAACTGTAAGAGACTTTACCCAGGAATACAGCCTGAGTAACGGCAAGTCGGTGATTGTTTTAGGTGAGGGTCGTTTGATTAATCTTGCGGCGGCGGAAGGTCATCCGAGCGCGGTGATGGACATGAGTTTTGCTAACCAGGCGATGGCTGTCGAATACTTAGTGAAAAATAAAGGCCAGTTAGAGCCCGGTGTTCATACCATTCCAGTCGAAGTTGATCGTGAGATTGCGCGCCTGAAACTACAAGGCATGAATCTGGCGATCGATGAGCTGACTCCGACTCAGGTAGAGTACATGAACTCTTGGACTGTCGGTACTTAAAATCGCTCCTTGATTTGCGAGCACAAACCATGAGATGCGACGAAACATCTCTTGTCGTTTCTCAAACTAGCGCGGTAAAAATTTACAGCCAATTTGGGGAATAGGTTCTCTGAATTGGCTGGGACCACATGAATTTATAGCTGCTGGTATGGAGGGGCGCGCGCCAGACCTCGCCAGCTGGCGAAGGCTCTGAAATTGCGAAAACGTATGGTGCCCGCCTAGTGAAAAGGCTGACCCCCCGGTCAGCCTACAAAGCTAATGAATGTTGTTGTTGAAGGAAACCAAGACGCCACACTTCGCGAAAGCTTTCTTCGTTGTTTCGAGCTAAGTGTAGCAGAAATTACGATTTACTGTAAAGAAATTTTAAGGGGGCAGATTTAAGGTTGCTCAATATACGCTCGGACCCGTTCTGGAGTACCCCACAGTACTTGTTCTGGTTGATAAATTGCCAGCCCTGGCTGACTTCCCTTCGGTTTAACTACTTTGCTGGCCGCAGTGTAAACAACAGGAACCTGCTGACTCAGGCGTGCTCGACTGTAGAACGCGGCGAGATCAGCGGCAAATTGCAAATCTTCGGGCTCCGGTACCACCCCGGGTTCTAGCCGTAAAAGCACATGGGAACCTGGAATTTCCTGGGCATGAAGCCAGCCGTCGTAGGACGTTGCTAAGCGAAAAGTTAGCTGTTCGTTTTGGCGGTTGTTACGCCCGATCCAGATTCCAATCCCGTTCGGGCTCTGATACTGCCAGGGTTTACTCGTTTCTGCCGATTTGCGATCGCGAAGTTGGCGTTCCGCTGGAACGTAGCCTTGTTCAATTAGCTCTGCCTGAATCTCTTGCAATGTCGCTTCGTCCGTGGCAAAGTTTTCGGCGTGAAGATCTGCTAGGGCTAAATTTACCGAGTCGAGGTATGCGACCTCAGCCGTCGCTTCTGCCAGTAAGGGTTCAATCGCCTGTCGGGAGCGTTTTAGTTTTTGATGCCGTTTGTAAAGGCGTTGGGCATTTTGAATGCCGGTTTTGTCGGGCGCTAAGGCAATGCTCACTGGTTGCTGGGTCTCAAAATCCGGGAGCGTGAGTATTTGAAGTCCCGGCCGCCAGTCAAGGGGATAGGCCATCAGCAAATCTGCCTGCAGACGATAGTTATCGGCTTGCGCTGACTGTCCGAGGCGGTGTCGAAAGTCATCGACTTTCTGTTGCGCTTTCTGCCGACACGTCGCCATCTTTTGGCTCAAATAATGGTGTCGTTGACTAAATGTTTGCTGTCCTAATTCCCGATAGTAATAGTTTTTCAGCAGTTTTTGGACCGATTCAACGCTTGCGATCGCGCTCCAACCCAGCACCGAGTAGCCTTGAGCCGTCCAACTTGGCTGAAAGTCCTCATTCTCGAGTTGCTGTAACCAGCGCCGCCAAGCTTGGTAGAGCGCCTCCCAATTAGTCGTTGTCAAATGGGTGGTCAAGACATTGGGATCTACTGTGGCCGCAGTGGCCAACTCTCTCGCTAGGACCGGGCTGACGCCGCGGTAGCACTGCACTAGTTGACGCTGAAGTTTCCCTGGGACTAAAGTCAGCTTTTCTTGCCATACAGCCAGAGACTCAGACAACTTAGGGGCATCTCCTAACAGCGCGGGAGGGGCGATGTAGCTATCGCCTGTTTTGACTGTGCGAATACGAGATTGCTTCGCATTGACTTGATGGGCAACCGTTACAATTTCGTTGTCTGCATTGGTTAAGATTACATTACTGTATTTGCCAATAATCTCGACATACAAATGCCAGCGAGGAGCCTCTCCCGGACGCCCGGCAAATTGAAAATCGACGACTCGTTCCCATTGCGCCAACAGTTGGATGTCAATGAGTGCTAACCCATTGAGTTGGTGCCGGAGTTGGTCACTAAATGTAAATGTGTCTGGTGTGCGGGGCGGGGGATCTTCAATACAGATTCGGGCAGCTTGGGGATGCCAAGCTAACGTTAACCAATCGCGACCCGTCAGCGTTCGCAAGGCCATGGTCAATGTCTGGCGATCACGTTGATAAAACTGCTCGACCCGAGCGGGTAGCCATCTGGCCCGTAGCTCGGCCAAAGTAGCGACCAACGTGACATAGTCAACGGTTTGCATCAAAAATCTCTATATTGCTTAAAGTCAATCCACCCATTGAGAATAAATTAAATTCATTCCAACTTTCGAGGGATGGCGAAATTTAAAATCAAGAATCTGGGGTCAAATATTTGCTCAAAAATTACAAAATGAGCGGGAAATTTAACTAGGCGTTGTAACTCTAATTTTTTCTAGATAAGATCGAATTGCTCCCCGTTTCAGTTAATACTCTTGCTCCTCATTTCTGCCTATGGATATTCAGCTCATAAATATCGGTTTCGGTAATATTGTTTCTGCCAATCGAGTGATCTGTATTGTAAGCCCAGAGTCGGCACCGATTAAGCGTATTGTTACCGATGCACGAGAGCGGGGGCAATTAATTGATGCCACTTATGGGCGTCGCACTCGTGCCGTCATAATCACAGATTCTAGTCATGTTGTACTGTCTGCAATTCAGCCCGAGACAGTGGCCCACCGTTTCGTTGTTCATAAGGAAGGGAATGCCATTTCTAATCACAGCAGTTAATTTTTTGAGGACTGAATCAATCCTGGGCTTTCTTGAATTTGCCTGGGGCTTATGTTAGTTGAATCCGAAAATAATTGATTGATTGAATCAGAATTGGTATCGCTAAATCATCTTTGTTCAGCAATAATTAATTTCAGAATTAAAGGCGATTAGGCAGGGCTCGAATATTTTGAAAACTGGAAAGTTAATTGTTCTAACGGGTCCTAGTGGTGTCGGAAAAGGCACCCTTGTTAAACAGTTGCAGGACAAACATACCCAGCTGAAAGTTTCGATCTCAGCGACAACCCGGCAACCTCGACCGGGGGAAATAGACGGTAAAGATTATCTGTTTTGGAGTCGAGATGTATTTACGCGGGCTATTGCTGAGGGGAAACTCTTGGAATGGGCGGAATATGCGGGAAATTATTACGGAACGCCCTTGCAATCAGTTCAGGCGTCTCTTGAGCAGGGAGAAACGATTCTGTTGGAAATTGAAGTGGTCGGTGCGAAAACGGTGAAAAAACTATTTCCACAGGCTTTTCTGATTTTTATTTTGCCGCCCTCTTTGAGCGAGTTAGAAGTGCGCTTACGGGGTCGAGGACCCTTGGCAGAGTCTATGTTACAGGAGCGACTGGACCGTGCTCGAGAAGAATTGGCGCAGGCACCGAGTTTTGATCTGCAAATTGTCAATGATGATTTGCAGCAGGCGCTGAAAGTGTTAGAGCAGGGAATTTTTGGCTGGGAGTCTTAATCAAAGTCTTATGCGATCATCTTGGATGAACCTGAATGTCAGTGAGGCTGGCAATGCCCTGAGCGCCCAGTAGGTCGCGTGGCTTGTTTAAGGTCTGACGTATTATCCACAGAGCATCCTTGGCACCGGCTTGTAAGGCCATTGTTATATCTCCAGGGGTATCTCCGACCATCAGGGTTTCCTGAGGAATGCATCCAAGCTCCTGGCAAGCGGCTTGATAGAGAGCCGGGTCAGGTTTAAAGCGTCCTTGCTCTGCACCGACAATTGCAGAGAAATATCGTTTTAGGCCATACTGTGCGAGAAATTCTTGCGTATGAACTTCGGTGTCTGCCGTCAAAATGCCCAGCTTGATCGGTGTTTGAACCAGGGAGTCAAGGAGGTCTAATACTTCCGGAAATAGAGTCGATTGGCACTCAAGACCTTGCAGTTGTTGCTCTGCGATCGCAAATGCTTTGGTGACCAATTGGCGGGCTTCCCCCCAAGTATGACCGCGCACAACGAGTAAGCCTGCGATCGCAATTTCATTTTCTAAACGACTACCGGCTGCCATTAGACCCAGCGGATCAACCGTCTGATCTCGCCACCCCAGAATTTCTAGGACCGAGTCCTGGATGTCCGGCACCAGCAGATCCAAACTTTGCGAACGCGCCAGGGTTAACTGATTCAGGTAGTGAGAGGAATCGGCCAAGGTACCATCTTTGTCAAACCAAATGCCTTGGATATCGTGATATTCGCGGGCACTAGTGAAAATCGTTGCCATGGAAATTCTCTGACACAACGCCTACGAGGATGCTAACGGTAATTTTTGTGTAAAGAGCTAGAGGTGAGGGGAAAAGCTGAATACGCTGGGGGAGTAATCCGAGCGTAAGTTGAGTATTCCCATGCCCTACACGGATCTGTATTTTTCTCGTAAAGTCTCAAACTCGTTAGGATTTGCCCGTAAGCTTTGGATGCTAAAACTGCCGAGACTTATCAATGAGCCAGAAGAATTTAACTTTCTCGGTTCAATTGTCGAAGAAATTGATATTTTCCTGGGCGTCAGTTATCCGCTGCCGTTTCCCATGACGACCCCGGCAATTATGTTGAAGCGCTTAGCGGCAGAGCGTGAGACACTCAATATTCCCCCGGAACAATCACTGTTCCTTTCCCAAAGTGTGGTCGGCGGAAATATAAGCATGCAAGCGGCTAAAAATTTAGACGTGGGAATTGAAGCGACGTTACCGGGAATTCCTGGGGGGATTGATATTGGCGTTAGTAACGAAAAATTAGCGAAAGTAACGCTGACTCTCAGCGAAGGCGCCGAAATTCAGCTCATTCCCACCGATTATCTGGCCCGGTTTGCGAAACGTTACGACGGTGATGATGATCAAGCCTTTGATATCGGCATTAATGTTAGTGATCATTTATTCGTCAATATGATTTTGCTCGCGAAGAATTACGCCGTGAGCTATCAATATAAAGAAAGTCTGTCGGCCCAAGCCCAAGCCGAAATTCCTTTGACTAACAATCAGTTGGGACCCAAGCTGCAGTTGCAGTCCGTGAATGAATACGCGGTTGAAGCGAAAATTGAGCAGGATGTCCCCTATTTATTGGGCTTTAAAACCATTGACTGGGACGACTTTGATTAATGCGACGTAGGATAAATAAGTCTCGACCTAGCGCTTAACGAGATTTATGCATCAGCCCAAATTCTCAATCGTCTTGATGACGCTTACAGTGCTGTTAACTAGTTGTGGAGAGTCAACGCGCTTGGTGAAGTTTCCCTTTGATCGGGGCGGACGGGGTTTAAATAGTAATTTTGCTGAACTGATGCCCCAAGGTAGCGATCGCTACGTTGTGTTTGTGTCCGATCGCAATCGCTCTCAGGATGTGTATCTGTTTGATGTGCGATCGCGTAAAATCATCCCAACGCCAGGACTTAACTTACCTGGAGAAATTGCCTCTCATCCCAGCGTGTCAGAAGACGGAAACTATATTGTTTTAACCGGCAGCTTGAATGGGCAGCGAGGAATTTATCTGTATAATCGTCGCACTCAACAACGTCGACGTTTGGCGATGAATGTAAATGCAGAAGTGCGGAACCCGACGATTAGTGCCGACGGATCTCGGATTGCGTTGGAAATTGGTCGTGAGGGCCAGTGGGACGTTGCCGTCTACTCTCAGACTGGCAACCGCATTGCTCCCTAAGTTTTGAATAAATCCCCTTATGGGGTCTTCTCTCAAATGGGGATTAGCCAACTACATAGAGACTGGATAGCTGCTGAATAACCGTAATCAGCTCATGGGCACGGGGTTCTAATTCAGCGGCAAGATGATCGAGCGCACTTTTCAAGTCAGTAATAGCGGCTTTATAGTTGCCGAGACTTTTATGTAAGAAACCTCTATTAGCATAGGCCTCTGAATATTGCGGATTGATCGCTATTGCGTTGTCGTAGTCCACAATTGCCTGGGCAGATTTAGAAAGAAGCTGGTGAGTACAGCCAAGATTGAAAAATATTTCTGGATTCCTTGGATTCAGCACGGCAGCCATTGCAAAGTCAGCTTCCGCTTTTTGATATGTGCCTGTCTCGTAGTGTGCAACGCCTCGCTCATTAAAAATCTTCGCTCGATCGGCCGCTGACTCGTGCTTCGATTGAACTAATGCTGTTTCATAGTCGGTGATGGCGGCAGAAAAGTCGGCTTGTGCTGATTTTGCTAAGCCGCGATTAAAATAAGCTTGCCAATTTTCTGGTTCAAGCGCTATAGACTTGTCAAAATCAATAATTGCCTGTTCATATGAACCTAACCTGTAATGGGCTAAACCTCTATTGATATAAACGGTGGGTTCTGAGTATTCATTAAGGGCTTCACTGCAATCACCGATTGCGCCTTGATAGTCTTCACGGTCAAGTTTGCTTAGACATTCATGTTGATAGATAAGCGTTAAATCGAGATTTTTCCTTGGATTCTGAGCAGTATTGTTGAGGATAGATGTCTTATTCGTTGGCAAATAAGCGGCAATCTCAATATGCCTGAAAACAAGCTGGCTAGGACTGACTGGGGACGTTATCAAAAAGCACAATCCTAAGATGAAAGTCGCGACACAGAATAAAGCAATCGATGATTTTTGGACTCTACTCATAAACAGGGATGA
>JBCDHF010000161.1:0-9691 GCA_038750375.1 Cyanobacteria bacterium P01_H01_bin.15 | reverse complement strand
GAACACCACCGCAGACACCGGCCCGGCTCACTTGAGCGTCGCGGTGGCTCCGCTCGCCGGGCCTTGACCTCAAACCTAACCACAGAAAGAAAGGCGAACAGACTCTACGAATGAACGGCCCGGATCAGGGGGCTGGGTCAGTTAAAGTGACCAAAATCCAAATTTGAGTATCTGCCCTGCAACACACACTAAGTTCAGGTCACGCTAACGGCCAAAATCTCTCGATATCGTTTTTGTTTTTTATGATCAATTGGCACGCTTGCGCCATCCAAGTCCTGTGTTCCCAATGACCTTTCCAACGGCGATGAATTTGTCGATTTGCTTCGCGTGATTCGTATCGAATGAGCTCTTTAACCATCAGCGGATAGGCCCTATTCAACTCGCCGGAATTCGCGCGGGCCGCATATGACAAAATTATATCTTCCCCATTTCCTTCGGGCACCGAGTGTCGAACCGGAATTTTGTTCGCCAGCCAAAGTGCAATTGCGTTGTTTGCGCGATGGCTCATGCAACATCTCGTCAACACTATATCCACGTCACCGAATTGATCCTCCTTGTCATACTTCCCCTGAATTATCGATCTGCCAAAAACTCCGTGGCATAAGCTTGGGGCTTCCTGCCAAGATTCGTATAGATGTCTGATCGTTTCCGGTAAAACTTCTATATCATCGTCAACGTGAAGAACGCATTCATTATTTGCCATCAATGCTGCGCTCAATCTAAATAGAAGGCCTGGATCGTTTCTTGCGGATATTACTTGGATACTCTTGTTTGAACTCTGTAAGTCGTACTCTGAACCCACTGCACCGCTGGGGTCGACGATTATAATTTCGTCGACAATTTCGACAGCACTATATTTATCAATCAAATAACCAACACGGCATATGGCGTTCCAGAAATTGATGACAACTGAAATCATACACTCTACCTGACGTCCGATGCATCTTCAGAAAAGAACGAGTTCCGCGCGAGACTGAAGGATAGGAAACAGATCAACTGTCTTCGATTCTTTTCCAAGCGAGGAGATCTGATGGCTGGATACGAGAGCGAAGTAAGTGACTTCGAAAACATGCTTGCTCGCAACTCTTGTCAAAATCTAATAGTTGTAAAATTTTTCGCCCAACAGAAAATTTCTGTAGAACAGCTACTGGAAACGGGGGGCTTGCTGGAAGGTACGCTTCTCCACCAAGATCGGAACACAGAGTTGCTAGGTAGGAGTGAATAGCAGAAATTCTCTGATTATTTCTCAACTCAGCACTTATTCGGGGACCGAAATAGCACCCTACGCCCCAAGCGTACTCTCCATCAATTTTTTGGACCGGGCTCAGATCTGAAAATGCAGACGCATTGCCGCCAAGACGGCTGAGCAACATCAATATTCGAAAGTCACCAGAATTTAAAATGTAACGTGGGGTTACCTCTCTGACCTTTGACATGAAGTCGGGAAGCGCCGCAAAAGGCAACACGTAGTCAAACCATCTTTGCTGAGTAAGAGACATGCCTTTAGCACTAATTCTTCCGGCGATCCTGTCCCGAATATCTAAATCGTGTCCCTCGTAGACAACACTAGCGTTGAATTTCGGGAGTCGTTGAATCAGTTTTTGCAGTGAACCAGGTACGAGAATACTTAAGAAATATCCGTTGTTCCAAAACTGCCCCTTTAAGTATTCAATCTGCTTGAGAAATGTCTCGAGTTGAGAAGCAAATAGGGTCAAATCTTTCAAGTTATTGAATTTCCATTGGTGATACGTCATGCTTTGGGTCTGGCGCGGGATCGTATTAAGTTGAGCTCGCAAAATTAGCCCACCGCCCCCCATTCCAAAACAGACTTTGTGGAAAAGTTCTTTGTTTTTCTGAGGTGAACATCTCGTGAGTTCTCCATCGGCAGTAACCACATCCATTGCTTTCACATGGTCACAAAATGCTCCCCACCTGACGGAATGTGCACCATATCCACCAGCTGAAATAATTCCTCCTATTGATACATCGGGTTCAGATGGGACAACCGGCAGAGTCTGATTTTGTCGGGACAAGTCCGTAAGCACATCTCTAATACTCGATGATGCGTCAAACCATGAAGATGGACTTTCATTGAAAGTGCGCGGCCCATTGAATTGAAGTACGAAGCAGTTGTCCGGAAGGGCTCTGCTTGAATGGCCCGCTCCAGCAGTGATCCAAGCGCGACTAGAGGGTTTATATTTCTTGAATAGTCCCCGAATTTCATCGCCTTTGAACTGAAATTTTTCCTTTTGGATTCGATATATCTTGGCGTTCGAGCGACCCTGGTCGTCAGAGATTGACCAAAACCTCTTAGGCAAAAGCGTTGCTTCATTCATCTTCTACGCCGAAAGTCGGGTTATTATACGCTGCCCAGTCGACAGTTTCGAGAGGTCTCGAAATCAATCCTCGGATAACCAATTCGAAAAAAAATCGGCAGAACCAAACAAAATATATGTATTTTAAGATCATTTTCTGGATTCCTCTGGTCGTCCCATTTGACCGATCGAACTTCGTGATAGGCCACATTCCGAAAAAAGCTATTTGGGTAAAATAAAATCCAGATCCTTTTGTTTTGTAATCGGCTAAAAAGATCGACATCCACAATAACGACCTGCGGATTCTCTTCTTAGATTGACCAAACGGTCCGCCAACCAAATGGATGCAAACTGTCTCAGAATTTATGTGCCAAGGAAGTTGGCCATTGCCTCGAATGTCAGAAATCAGTTCGAAGCAGATGTAGTCATCGTCAGAGTCATATCGATTGGGAATTCCATCTATAAACCTCTTACGGTCTATCAATATGGCACACCCAGAGGGATATTTAGTCACAGGAGTCGACATGGCGGCTTTTGCATGCGTCAGTAGTCGGGCCCATCGATATTTCCTGGCTATTGCCTGCTTCGTTGCGCCTATGGCCAGATAATTTTCATTGCTGAAGAACTTGCCATTCATTTGCGATATTAATTCGGGCTGAAATAATATATCGTCGTCCAACCAGCCAATGCAAAGCACACTCTGTGATGTGAGTGTTTTTAGCACACCGTTAATTGAAGAGACTTTTCGACCGATGTTGTCTACTAAACCAAAAACGATATTCTCAAGGGTTGCGTATTCATGAATCCAATTCTCAATTAGAGATTTTGCGTTACTATTTTTATCACGCGGCGACTGTAAAATAAAAACGGCCGTAACATCATCTTGTTCGCTCGCTAATGTGACGCTACTCATGAAACGTTCGAATCGTTTTTTCACATCTTGATTGATCCTGTAGATAGTAGTGATGAATAGCCAAACACTTTTTGTGTAAAACTCCGTACTTTTCGATTCAACTTCGCGCCAATTTCCCAAGCCCGCATCGTAAAGCTCTAGGCTTTCGTCTGAGTGTCGTGAAGATTTCTTATAACCACGCGATGCAAGTCGACAGAGCAATTCTAGCATAGACTAAAGCCCTCCGAAGTCACATCGAGAGCAAATACCATCTCGGTTACCTTTCAGCAATTTCTCTCGAAGCAGGGCATACTTCGAGTTGTGCCAAATTTCTTGGATAGTTGTGTTGGTCACGTTCCCCATCACGGTTTCGAGCATCCAATCTTGGCAGCAAATTATCGCTCTTCCGTCGTACGCAATATACATTTGCTCAAACGGCCTCACACAAAACCCCGAGTATCTGTCTTGCAATTGACCACGGAGATTTCCAGCTCTATTACTTAAGCGTTGCGGCCCAGATCTATTGAGAATAATCAAATTTGGATGAGAAATGGACTGCAACGATCTCGTGACATCTTGGCGTACATCGTAATCATTCACGATCAAGGTGGCGTTCTTAAGTAGGTTTTCTGCTCTTTTGAAGGACAATAGTGAACCGTTGGTCTGGATCACAATTTCTGCGGCAGTCTTAGATGCGAATAGATCGCATATATCTTCCAACCGCTTATCCAACAGCGGTTCATTTCTCAAATGAAGGTGTATCGACCCTCTAAAGTCTCTTAGTTGCTCAACGATATTGTGAATTAGTTCATCGCTCATTCTACCTTGAGGGCTATCAATGTGAGAATTCGGGCAGAAACTGCACGAATAGTTGCATTGAGACATGGTCTCAATCTGTATGATCTTCGGAAAGTTCCTGGTGACGGACCGGTACTTGAATACGACTAATCTACTAATTAGTCGGGATGGATCCGGTAATCCGATGTATCTCGACAGCCCAGAAACCAGATTTGACAACCCTTTATTTCGCAAGCGATGTCTCGCATACTTAAGCTTTCGCAACAAAACCGTCACTCCTCGTAGAAATTTCCACGAGCTTCGGATCAGCCCTCTCGACGGGCCACAGGCTCGAGTTTTGAATTTTTAGTTCACCTCGTTGAATCCGGATTGTATCTCGTTTCCATGCATTGGATAAATTTGAACGCTCTGTCGAACCAAACCCGGTCCTGGAGCTTGTTGTGAGAGAGCGCTGGCGCTTTACTTGTATATACAAGAAATCATCCAGGTTTCGCATTTGCGCATTGAAAGCCGCTCTCCATAGAAACTGAGAATCCAAAGAGTGCGTTCGAGAACCGCATAATGCGCCTACTGCCAAAAACTTAGATTTTGACATAGCGGTGGCGGGAAAGTGCATGCTGTAAGAAGGAATAAAGTTACCGAAGCTTCCAGGGCTAAGCGGAAACCGCAAAATGCGAAACTTACGATTAATCAAATCCAGAGAAAGGATGTGTGAGCCAATCACCTGATTAGGATAATTTTTGAGTTCTGCCTCAAGGGTAAAAAATCGATCAAAGCAAGGAATATCGTCAGAATCTTGGAAAGCGATGAATTGACACTTCGCTCTTTCGGTTAGCGCGTTTCGCAATGAGTAAGGGCCACGTCCAGAAGGTGCACATTCGAAAAACTTTGTCGATTTATGCTCCGCAGCGACAGTTCGGTGATAATGCTGCTTACGTTCATCAAATCCAACATATGTATTTGATTTATGTGGGTCAGAAATGGATGATAAGCAATTCTTCAACCTACGTCCGCTCCCTTTGTGAGGAATGATTACGCCAAGAGCGGTGGTGTCTACGACTGGGTCGGGTCTTTGCATTTTTGCGGTTAACTGGATAACCCGAATGCGCGGCCTAAATCGGAACAAAACGGCAAAACGAGCGATGTCAAATATAGATAATGCTTCCAATGGACGGTTTAACCGTAGAAGACTTTCCAAAACTTTATGTCCGACAATGCATAACGGCACTTCACCATCGTCTCGGCATTTGAATGTTGGTGGAATTTTATAGTCAACTAAGAAATCTATGCGGGTTGATAAATCGTTGTTGGGGCTCAACAAACGAACGTAGTCTGTACCAGATTTAATACAATTAGTATCGAGGCCAAAAACATACACATAGTTGCACTTCGTTTTTGTCGGACGCAAGCTGTTGCAAACCCGCACCTCTGAATACAATGCCACCTTATCCTCGCTTCATTTCTAAGATTGCTGCTAAGTGCTTCTTGAACTTTTCTTTCCAATTAGAGTTTCGTAAGTCTAGTTTTTTATGGTCGACTTTTTGCCTAGCTAACGTCAAAAAGCTAGCGTCATCAATTCTCTCGAGTATGTTGGCACAAAGTTCTTCTTGGCTATTGTACGAAACACCCAACTCTTGACTATTGGCAAGTTCACACACCCACTTTTCAGGGGGTAACCCAGACCAATGAATGATCGGAATCAGTCCCGCACCAATAGCTTCAAAAAACGAATTAGGCCCCGATTTTGAAATGAAAACGGACTGAGGATGAGCGGCCATTTTCTCGAGTCTATCTCTAAACTCCTGTTGAGGCAGCTTATCGAGGATTTCGAGTTCGACTATATGCTCTGAATAAGGTGGTAAGCCTTTCGATAGGTCCAATTCTGAATCAGGCGAAATTACGATCAATCGTGTATCAATCTTCGTTTTACAGATCTGATTGATTATAGCGGGATAATTCTTGGGGTCCCCGTTTAGTAGAACACAAGCCATTCGTGCATTTAACGGCGACAAATTTGAGTATTTAGGCCTCTCCAACTCAATCGTCGGGCCGAGAATAAACACTTTGTCGGACTCGCAACCAAACTCGACAACTTTCTTTTGCGCCATCTCATTTGGCACAAAATGATAGTCAGGAAATACGCGATGTATCGATAAGTCGAGCAATCCTGCGTTGGTTACAAAATTTGCTGTTATTGTTTTCGGGTGCAGAGCACTCTGCAAGGCTGTGAATGCTACCCCTTTCACGAATATAAATAGAGCAGTCTGATTTTCTTGCTCTTGTCTTAGGCGACATAAAAGTTCCCTGTCGATGACAAACGGAGTTTCTTTCTTTTGAATTCTGGCCGCTATCAAGCTCTCGATGTCGCGAATTAGACTCAGATATGTCGCGCTGCGATCTTTTTCATCTTCCGCTTTTGCTCCCAACCTTCTCATCTTATAACCGAATTCAGCTAGCTCAGGTGCGTAGTCATCGAGCGCATAGTGATTCACAACGGTACACGGGGAAAACTGTTGTATTACACTAGCGACTCTCTCGCCTGCCAGGTAGTTACCCATCTGCCCCCAAGTCCGAAGAGATATGATGCTAATACTATCAAACAACTCCTATTACCTTCTCTATCCTGCTGATAATTTCGGATTCGTTGACGGAATCTCTACCAATTGAGCCACTTCGGAATCAATTCTGAAATCTCGATTGAGCAAAGTGCGGACCCCACCGCAACTGTATTTGCGCCGCTAAGTAGATATTCGCGAACTTCTGCGCTTGTGCTTATATTCCCCGACACGACGATTTGCGTTTTTGGTCCTAGATTTGCGCGAAACGCTCTACAAACGGAAAACGGGACCCTGCGGCGACGACAATACAAATAGAGCAGACTGTCGTCTGTAAGAGAGGAAATCAGGTTATAATAACCACGCAGCGAACTCGGACTTGTAGAGACATACTTCGCCCCAACGTAATAGAACGACTTTATATCCCAACCAAAAGTAATAGCAGATACTGGTATTCTACGTATTTGCGCATGTTCGTAATCAGCGGCCGTTAGTTCGTTAGTACCGTGCACGCGATCTTGTTGTGAGGTGTAAGTTGAATTGAGTACATTCGTATCAAAGTACCCAGTGGCATGCGTCGTTACGAACGAATGTCCACGCGTATTCTTAGGGAAATGAGTGAACAATTCCAATTCAGGAAAAACTTCTCGAAGCGATTTCGCAAGGGGCTGAACTACGCCAAAAAAGTCTCTGTTGTCAGTGCTCGCGAGTACGACAGAGTTCAATCCTGAATCCAATGCCGATGAAACAATCCGGTGCGCAAGGCCTGGATCAACTTTGTACGGATCTATTATTGGAAGCAACGCTCCGAACACATTTGTCTCTGATCAATGATCTTCAGAAAACTAGATGGAGCTGCTTATCGCTCGTTCGACCTTCCAAACGCGATTGGTAATTTTATTACGCGCCCATTCAATTTTTTTAATCTCGCTCAATAGTTCTGATACTTGTTTCTCGTGCAGAGGAGTCGGCAGGGCCGAAAATTCGGCTAGTATTTTTTTCTCAAGCTCATCCAGTTTTTTGAGCGCTGGATTAGTAACTTCATCTTTGAGTTGGCACATGGCTTCGTCGAGAATATTCGCTACATTGTCACTGCGTTTTGACATAAATACCACCCCCTGTATCTGAAGTTTGGATATCATGAATTTCACTAGCCACCAATAGCAATTGGGCGAATGTCATGCTTGCGTTTTCAGTATGTGTTAGGGCTCATTCTTGACCACAACCACAGCAAACTTTGATCGAATTATTGGGGGATTGAAATGTTGATCGTGAGCTTTGGGTTGCACAAGTCAGCTAGTACTTACACATTTTTAGTACTGAGAAAATTACTACAAAATCTAGGTGCTGATCCAGAGGTCATTGATGACGATCTTTTTTTGAAACGGGATAATTCTGACCAAATTTGGACGCGACTTCAGAATCCCGATTCGTGTTTTTTAGTTAAAACTCACCGTCGGGCTCCACATTTCCTACAGGAGCTTAAGCACAGTATTAAATCGATAGCCAACATTCGCGATCCCCGGGATATTGCTCTCTCAATGATAGACGCCGGGAAAGACTCCAGAGAAAAAAAGCTAGATGATTCAATGAGAGAAGTTTACGGTATTCATGACGCAGCCAATCTAATAAGATTAGACGTCAATGCATTAAAAACTTGGATCGGGAATACCGATACGCGAATTCTACCCTTCCAAGATATTTGCTTCAATAGTAAGAGCACTTTTTTCAAAGCTACACAATGGTTGCTAGGCCAATCGCCGACTAAAGATGCGATCGAGGAAGCCATGCAATCTATTAAAGATGAGAAGAACTTCAGGTTCAACGTTGGTATTCAGTGCAGATATAAATCCGAAATGAGCGATAGACATTCGGCTTATTTTTTAGATAGATTTAGTGATTTTTACTTGATGAATCTTCTTTTAGATTGAGCTAATTATAATCATACGCCTATGTCTTGAAAAGCAGCCAAAATATTGGCATTACTTGACCCAAATAATGAGCTAATGGGCTTGTTAAACCTGATTCATGCTTGAATGTGTTAGCTGCAAATTTAGATGACGATCTTCGCAATAAGGACGTGACCTAGCTTACCAGATCGACTTTTTTACTATGACACGCCATGTAACGCTCTGCTGCGATAAACATATCAATAGCTTCCACTTCTTGCCTGCGTTGCCAAAGTTAGGTCCTCAATGTCTTCTATAGGGCGCAGGCCATTGGCAGGCCTAAAGTGTCTGACTGTTTGCGGCGAGTTCCAGCCTGAACACTCAAGCTCGCCCAATGTTTGTCCAGTGGTCGATGAAAGCCGCTTTTTGACTGGCAACGTTGTGGCAACGTTGGAAGGCTGCAATGCCCCGTTTTAGGCTACGTTATCCGACGATTGGCAACGTTATCATTCGCTTACATTCAATCGTTTCAATGGCTTAGCCATCATACGATGCCTTGACATCGTAGGGGTCACTGGTTCGATCCCAGTACCGCCCACCATTGTTTTCAAGGGCTTAGTGAAGACGCTTGTCTTGTCGGTCTTCACACAGGTTTACGCGTCCTGCATAGGCGTGGCTTCGCCGCGACTAAGCGGCGACCCGTTCGCCCAAGATCAATGCGAGCGTTGCCTCCAGCTTGTCGGCTGCGTCCGCGACGGACAAGCGTGCGCCAATATGCCCGTCGGGACGCACGACCAGTACCTCCTCATCCGCAAAAATCTCGCCGACTTGGCCGTCGGCCGGGCGGATATCGCCCTCCGCCGTTATCGAGGCGAGATCGATCGGATAGCCTTGGTCGGAGAGCGCTCGAACACGGCTCTCGAGCGCGTCCCCGGCATCCGCAAAGCTCAAAACCATAAATCGGCCGAGACTCAAGAGATCCAAGGTCGAAACGCGCGCATCGCCTTTTTGAAGCCAGCAGTGCGGCAAACGAACGCCGGGAACCGTGGAGGGAATATACTGACTGATGGGATTTTCCGGCACGGGCGGCAAGCCGTCTGAGAGACTGGCGGAAGATTCATAGCAGACGCCAAGGTCTAAACCGCCGCCGCTAAAATGCTCCGACTGGTAGATGACTTCCGATTGAACGCGCGCTTTGCGTTCAGGGTCGGCCAGCACTTGGTCGAAATCCGACATGCTAAG